>JBHEOL010000025.1:0-21780 GCA_046261635.1 Thermoanaerobaculia bacterium
CTCCGAGCCGAGCTCGAGCTTCTCCGCGACCTCGGCTTCACCCACCTCGATCTCAGCCGCGCCGCAGCGAACAGGTCCGCGGAGGTGCTTCACGATGCTCCTGTCGGTGGCGATCCCTCCCTCTCCGAACGGCTGTTGAGCGGCCTTCCTGAGCCTGCCGACATCGCCGCGATCGAGTCGATGGAGGTCCTCGAGGCGGCAGCAAAACGGTGTGTCCGCTGCCGCCTGTCCGAGACGCGCACCCAGGTCGTGTTCGGAAGCGGCAATCCATCCGCCGATCTGATGTTCGTCGGCGAGGCGCCTGGCCGAGACGAGGACCTCGAGGGATATCCTTTCGTCGGCCGCGCCGGCAAGCTTCTGACCGACATCATCGGAGCCATGAAGCTGAGTCGGGACGATGTCTACATCGCCAACGTCATCAAGTCGCGGCCTCCGGGAAACCGCAATCCCGAGCCGGACGAGATGGAGGCATGCAGGCCGTGGATCGACCGGCAGATCGACCTGGTGAGCCCGAAAGTCATCGTCACGCTCGGCAGGTTCGCGGCCCAGGGCCTGCTTGCCCGCGCGGTCGCGATCTCTTCCATTCGTGGAGAGTGGCAGGGGTTCAGGAACGGGATCCGGGTCATGCCGACCTACCATCCGGCTTACCTGCTGCGGAACCCCTCGGCGAAGAAGGACGTCTGGCTCGACATGAAGAAGGTGATGTCCGAGCTCGGCATCGCCGTCTGATCCCTCTCTTTCGGGACCGTTCGGATACACTCCCGCGCGAATGACTCGCGGCATCTCACCATTCGTCGAAGTGGCGGTTCCTCTCGGCGTCCACGGCGTATTCACTTACTCGGTTCCGGAAGAACTTCGGGACGATGTGAGGCTCGGAAGCCGCGTCGAGGTTCCCTACGGGGCGCGAATGACGACGGGGTTCGTCACGGCGCTTCTGGACAAGGCCGCGATCGATCCGAAGAGGATCCGCCCGATCCGCAACGTCCTCGACGACGAGGAACCCGCGCTGCTGCCGGAGATCATCGAGCTCTGTCGTCAGGCGTCGGCCTACTACATCGCCCCGTTCGGCGAGATGCTTCGTGCAGCTCTTCCGCCGAACATGTCGTCGAGAGGTCGTCGTCGCGCCGAGGCGCCTGACGGCGCTTCGGCGTTCGAGGCGGCTCTGGCGCAGGGCACGGTTCTCGGGCACGATCGAATGCTGTTCGACCGGATCGCCGGGGGAGAGCACGATCTCGATCGCGCGGCAGCCTCGATCCGCGGCGCGAGAGCCTCGCTCTCGCGGCTGCGCGATTCGGGCGTCGTCCGTGTGACCGACGAAGTCACCGATGCCCGGGGTGTCCGCTACGACCGTTTCGTGAGGCTCCGGATCGTGCCGGAGACGCCGACGGCGCGGCAGCGCCAGGTTCTGGAGATGCTCGAGGCGCGCGGAGGCGAAGCGGCGCTGAAAGTACTCGTCGCCGAGGGAGCGAGTCCCTCCTCGATCGAGTCTCTCACGAAGAAAGGCGCTCTCGAGATCGAGAAACGCGCGCGCCGCCACACGATGGATCCCTTCCTTTCGGACATGACGGGGCACCCAGTGGGTGAGCTCGAATATTCGGATCAGCAGAGCGAGGCGATCGAGCGGATCCGCGCTTCGCTCGACCGTTTCGCTCCATTCCTTCTTCAGGGCATCACCGGAAGCGGCAAGACGGAGGTTTACATCGAACTGATGCGAGAGGTCGTTCGCCGAGGGAGGCAGGCGATCCTTCTCGTTCCCGAGATCGCGCTCACTCCCGTGTTCGCATCGCGTTTGATGGAACGGTTCGGAGACCGGATCGCCATTCTCCACAGCGGGTTGAGCGCGAGTGAAAAATACGACCAGTGGTGGCGCGCCCGAAGAGGAGAGGTCGACGTCGCGATCGGGCCTCGCTCGGCGATCTTCACTCCCTTTCAGCGACTCGGCCTTCTCGTGGTGGATGAAGAGGGCGACTCGGCGTACAAGCAGGAGGAATCGCCGCGGTACAACGGCCGCGACCTCGCCGTTCTCCGCTCCAGCATTCTCGGCATCCCCGTCGTCCTCGGGTCGGCGACCCCCTCCCTCGAGTCGCGCTACAACGTCGAGCGCGGCCGGTACCAGATGATCCGGATGGAGCGGCGGGTCGAGGAGCGGGCCCTCCCTCAGGTGGAGGTCGTCGACATCCGCAAGGAGCGCGGAGAAAAGGAGGATCGCGGGCTCGTGATCTTCAGTGATCGACTGCGCGAAGAGCTCGGGCGCGTCTTCGCGGCGGGGGAGCAGGCGATCGTGCTGATCAATCGCCGCGGCTATGCTCCCTTTCTTCTCTGCCGCGAGTGCGAAAACGATTTCCGCTGCCGCGACTGCAGCGTCACCTTCACCGTTCATCGGCGAGTCGGTCAGCTCATCTGCCACTACTGCGGCCTCAAGCGCCCGATTCCGGCCAACTGCCCACTCTGTAACGGGGAGGTGCTGCAGCCGATCGGGTATGGGACCGAGAAGGTCGAGGAGAGGTTTCGCCGCTACTTCCCCGATGTCCCTGCCGAGGTCCTCGATCGCGACGCAATCCGGAAGAGGGGAGAGATCGTCCGCATTCTCGGACGATTCCGGGCCGGTGACACCAGGGCGCTGATCGGCACGCAGATGATCAGCAAGGGTCACCACTTTCCGCGCGTCACCCTCACGGCCGTCATCAACGCCGACTCGATCCTGGGCTACCCCGACTTCCGCTCCGCCGAGAAGACGTTCTACCTGTTGACGCAGGTCGCCGGACGCTCAGGACGCGGCGAGATCCCCGGTAAGGTCGTCATCCAGTCGGCCTATCCGGATCATTACGCCATCCAGCACGCGATCCGTCACGACTACGAGAGTTTCTTTCAGGACGAGATGGAGTTCCGTGGAAAGTTTCACTATCCACCGGTGACGTCGATGATCGCGATCGTCTTCCGGGGAGAGGATCTCAATGCGGTGGAGCGCGCAGCGGCCAAGGGAGGGGAGCTTCTCGAGAAGGCCACGAAGGGAATCGCCGGGGTCCGCATGCAGGGGCCGGCGCCCGCGCCTCTCTCGCGGATCAAGGGCGTTCACAGATACCAGATTCTTCTCCGCGCGCAGAACAGAATGGCCCTGCGACGCGCGGTCGAATCGGCAATCCTCGACAACAAGCATCGGGGGGCCGAAGTCGTCATCGACGTCGATCCGATCAACATTCTCTGAATCAGGTGATCGGAAGGTCGATCGGGAGATGCTCCCGGTCGGAGGTGTCGAGAACTTCCCACCAGATGCCGGCGTCGAACTTGACCAGCGTGTCGAGCGCGACGTCGAGCGAATAGCCCGCGGCAAGGACTGCCTGCCAGAGCGGCTCCCAGCGCGACTGGTCGAATCGATTCGACGGCCCGCAGACGCCCCAGGTCGAGCGATCGATCGCCCGGAGGTTCTCCACGAGCTTGTCCAGAGCCAGCTGAATGCGAACCGAGGGAGCAGCGGCGGAGTGCGAGGGCCGCGCCTTGGCGAGCTCGCCCGCCCGATCCAGCCAGAGGGCCGCCGCGGTGACCCGCTCTTCCGCGCGCTGGCGGACTTCCGGGGAAATTCCGTCAGAATCGAGCACGTCGAGCGCCACCGTGGCCCGTTTCCGGAGCACCACATCCACCCGCCGGATCAATTCCTCGGGTGTGGGAATGTGGCGCATCGCGCGCCGGGGCTCGGTGTTGTCCATCACGCCTCGTAAATCGTGCAAATCATGCCGTTGCAGCATTTGACCGCCCGCGGACCCTTCTGCTAGTTTCCCCCGCGTGAGGAGCGATCCCAACCAGTTCGAGCAGCCCATCCAGGAGCTGCGCCGCCAGATCGAGGACCTCGGCTCCTCCGGGGAACCAGGCGCCGTCGCCCGGATCGACGAACTGCAGCGGCAGCTTAACAGAATGGCCGAAGACGTCTATTCGAGCCTCTCTCCCTGGCAGAAGACCCTCGTCGCCCGCAATCCGGGGCGTCCGTACACCCTTGACTTCGTCGCTCATCTTTTCGAGGATTTCGTCGAGGTCCATGGCGACCGGAAGTTCGGCGACGACCACGCGATCGTGTCCGGCCTGGCCCGGTTCGACGGAAAACCGTGCGTGGTCATCGGCCACCAGAAGGGCCGCGACACCCGCGAAAAGGTCCTCCGGAACTTCGGGATGCCGCGACCCGAGGGGTACCGCAAGGCGCTTCGCGTGATGCAGATGGCCGAGAAGTTCCGCCGTCCGATCTTCTGCTTCATCGATACTCCCGGCGCCTACCCGGGCCTCGGGGCCGAGGAGCGGGGGCAGGCGGAAGCGATCGCGCTGAACCTGCGCGAGATGGCCGGCCTGACCGTTCCCGTGATCGTCACCGTGACGGGCGAGGGGGGAAGCGGCGGCGCTCTCGCGCTCGGGGTCGGCGACCGGATCTTCATGCTCGAGCACGCGGTCTACTCGGTCATCTCCCCGGAAGGTTGCGCCGCAATTTTGTGGAAGAACCCCTCGGCTGCTCAGGACGCCGCCGCCGCGATGAAGATCACTGCCCGCGATCTCAAAGAGCTCGGAATCATCGACGAGGTCGTCCCGGAGCCGAGAGGGGGCGCGCACGCCGACGTCCCGGAAGCGGCAGCGCTGTTGCGCCCTTACCTTTCGCGCGCTCTGAAGGAGCTGAGCAGGATCAAGCCGGCGCAGCTCCCGGAGGAACGCTACAGGAAGTTCCGCCGCATGGGCGTCTTCGAGAAGGTCTGATCCACCGGGAGTGGAGTCGGCCTTCCTCAGGCGCGTCCACCTCCACTTCGCTGAGCTACACTCCCTTCGATGCCCATCCACGACCGCTGGCTCCTCGAGCCGAGTGCCCCGGAGTCCGAGGCCCTTCCCGTGGCCGCTCTGCTGCGCCCTCTATTCGCGCGGCGGGGAGTGAGATCGGCGACTGAGCTCGAATCGTTCTGCGATCCCCGCCTCGAGGATCTCCACGACCCGGCCGGAATCGCCGGGATGGATCTGGCGGCCGAGCGCATTCTTCGCGCGGTACGCGATCGCGAGTCGATTCTGATCTACGGCGACTACGACGTCGACGGCGTGACTTCGATCGTCATGCTCCGGGCCGTGCTTCGGGCGCTGGGAGGGGAGGTCGACTTCGTAATCCCTCACAGGCTTTTCGACGGCTACGGGCTGAAGAGCGAGGTCCTCGACCGGGTGCTGGCGGAGAAAGCGGTCCGGCTCGTGATCACGGTCGACTGCGGAATCACGTCGGTCGACCCGGTTGCCCGCGCCATCGAGCAGGGAATCGACGTGATCGTGACCGACCACCACTTGCCGCCGGAGTTGCTTCCCGAAGCTGCGGCCGTGCTGAATCCGAGGCAACCCGGGTGCACGTATCCCTACAAGGACCTCGCGGGTGTCGGGGTCGCGTTCAAGCTCTGCTGCGAATTGCTGCGGCGGGCGGGCCACGGCATGTCGATCTCCTCGCTCGTGAAAATCGCGGCGATCGGGACCATCGCGGACGTGGCTCCGCTCACGGGTGAGAATCGCGCCCTGGTGAGAATGGGGCTCGCGGGGCTTGCCGATCCGCGAAACCCCGGCCTCAGGGCGCTTCTCCGCGAACTCGGACTTCTCGGCAGGCCCCTTCGGGCGAGCGACGTCGGCTTCAAGATCGGGCCGCGGATCAATGCGGCCGGAAGGCTGGCCTCGGCGAATACCGCGATCGACCTGTTCGACGCGCGAACCGAGGCTGAGGCTGCACCGCTCGTCGCGCAGCTCGAGCAGATGAACCGGCAGCGACGCACAATCGAAGGTCAGGTCATGGACGAGGCCGAGCGCGCCGTCGAGGCGCTGGGAGAGCTTCCCCGAATCCTCGTGCTCTGGGGCGAGGGGTGGCACAAGGGGGTGGTCGGCCTGTGCGCGGGACGGCTGGCAAGGAAATACCACCGACCGACACTGGTGATCTCGAAACAGGGGGACGAGTGCGTCGGGTCCGGGCGCAGCATTCCGACGATCGATCTCCACGGAGAGCTGTCCGCGATGGGCGGCCTCTTCACGAAGTTCGGTGGCCATGCGTTCGCCTGCGGCTTTTCGCTCGACGTCGGCTCGCTCGCCGAGCTCCGCTCGCGGCTGGAAAAGAGCCTGGCAGCGGCCGACGCGTCTCGCTTCGTTCAAACGCTCGCACTCGACGCCGAGCTGGAGTTGTCCGCACTCGATTCCGCCTTCACGGAAGACCACGACCGGCTCGAGCCCTTCGGTCAGGAAAACCGGCAGCCGGCGTTCCTCGCTCGGGGGGTGACGGTCGACGAAATCAGGGAGTTTTCCCCCGGCTGCAATCGTTTGACGATGAAACAGGCTTCCCGGCGGGCGACGGCAATCAGCTGGCCTTCAACTTCCGGCGCCCTCGAGACCATTCTTCGGAAAGGAGGCGAGCTCGATCTGGTGTTTCATCTCGCGCCCGACCGCTATGACGGGCATCGTCTCGAGATCGTCGATGCCGCTGTCTCCGGGGAGGCTCCGCTGGAGCTCACCGCCTCTGCCGACCGCACATGGTTCGAAGCGTAAGAATATTCAGGATCCTCCTGCCGATCCTCTTCCTGGGCTTTCTCGTCGTTCTCGCGGTCAACTACACGCGCGGCGATCGCCAGGACCGCGGTGTGTCCGAAGCAGTGACTTCCACCATCCGAGAGGATGACAGCCCCCAGCTGGTCGCCTACGCTTTCGATGACGTCCAGACGATTGGGGGACGGGTCGTTTCCCAGATCCGCGCCCAGCGGACGATCGGCTTCGCCTCCGGCTGGTACACGCTCGAGGACGTCTGGCTGACCATCTACCAGGAGAATGGGGGCTCTTATCAGCTCCGCGCACCTCAGGCACAGTTCCATCACGCGACCAAGGAAGCTCGTGCAGACGGTGGCGTCCGGGTCACCTCGAGCGACGGAACCGAGATCATCACCGAGTCGATCGCCTTCGATGGCAACCGTCTGGTGAACCGCGTCCCCGTGCGCTTCGTGGCCGACAACTGGAGGGGAAGAGCTGGAGGCGTCGATTTCAACCTCGGGTCCGAGCGGCTGGACCTCACAGACTCGGTGGAGGCGACGATGCAGTCCGTCCCTCCGGCCCCGCCGATCACGGTACGGGCCGACAACGCCAGCTTCGACCGCTCCGGGAACGAGGCGGCTTTTCGCGGGAGCGTCGAGATCGACCGCGCCGGCGATACGCTCCGAACCGAGACCATCACGGCCCGTATCGACCAGGAAAAGAAGGTGCTCACGGGACTCGAAGGTTGCTGTGGGGTCGAGTTCGGTCTCGGATCGGGATCGGCGGTCGCCGGGGGCGCGGCAGTCGGAGACACCGTGGTCAATGGCGAGAGGTTCTTCACCGAAATCGGCCCGGAAGGAGTTGTCCGCGCCCTGTTCATCGAGGGCGGCGAGGGAAGCGCGACCGCGCGGATGGCGGGCCCACCCCGGCGCTCCTTGCGTGGCGGAAGATTCCGCGTGGTCTTCGCGGGAAAGGGAATCTCCGAGCTCGAGGCCGCGGGCAGCGCGCTGCTCGAGGAACAGGGGCCGACCCTTCGCACGATCTCGGCTTCGAAGCTGGTGACGTATTTCGACGCGGCGAGAAGCCGACCGACCAGCGCGAGGGGCGAGGGGAGCGTCGAGTTCCGCGATGCGAGGAATCGCGCCACGGCGCAGCGGGCAACGTTCGACTTCATCGCCGACAAGCTCGTCCTGGCATCCGTCCCGGGTGCGCTCCCGTCGATCGCCTCCGACACCCAGACCCTCACGGCGCAGGAGATCCGGGTCACGCCGGGAACCGGAGTGCTCGAGGCCGAGGGGTTCGTCAAGGCTCGTTTCGAGCCCGCCAGCCGTGAAACGGGGGGGATGGAGCAGACGGGGATCTTCCCCGCGAGCACGAGTCCCGTCTACGTCAATGCGGACAGGCTGATCCTTCAGCAGCAAAGCGGGGCGGGGCGCTTCACGGGGAACGTGCGCGCGTGGCAGGATCAGAATCTGCTCCTCTCGAAAGAGATGCGGATCGAGGATCAGGGAGAGACTCTGGTCGCGACGGGGGGCGTCAGAGCGGTGCTATACAATGCCGAAAGGGAGAGTAGCGTTCCCATCAAGGCATCAGCTTCGACGCTCACGGCGCGCCGCGGAGAGCGGAAAGCGATCCTGGAGGATAAGGTCCGCATCGAGGATGAGGGTCGCGTGCTCACGGCCGGCAAGGCGGTATTTCTGTTCGACACGACACAGAAACTCGAAAGAGTCGAGGCTTCCGAAGGGGTGACGATCGCCGAGAGCGCGACCCGCCGGAGCGGAGCGGGGGAGCAGCTGGTCTATTCAATCCCGAAGCGAACCATCCAGCTGGAGGGATCTCCGGCCTCGGTGGAGGATCCGCAGGGAACGGTCAAGGGGAGCGAGATCGTCTTCGACCTGGAACGGAACAAGGTGGACGTCCTCCGCGGTGAGGGACAGACCGAGGCGACCTATATCCCGAGGGACGGCAACCAAGAATGACTGAAGCACGTGGATTCGATTCGAGCGCTCTTCGCCTGGCCGGAACCGGCGAGCTCGCGGACAGCGAACGGCTGACTCTCTCGACGCGGAACTTGGTCAAGATCTACCGTGGGCGGCGCGTAGTGCGCGACGTTTCGGTGGACATCCGCCAGGGAGAGATCGTCGGCCTTCTCGGCCCGAACGGAGCGGGGAAAACGACGACTTTCTACATGGTCGTCGGCCTGACCCAGCCGGATGGGGGAAGCGTGATGCTCGGCGAGGAGGAGATCACCGCGATGCCGATGTATCTCCGGGCGCAGAAGGGGATCAGCTACCTCCCGCAGGAGGCTTCGATCTTCAGGAAGCTGACGGTCGAACAGAATCTTCTGGCCGTGTTCGAGACCATGGGATTGGTGGCGGCCGAACGCGACAGGCGGTCGAAACGTCTGCTGGAGGAGTTCGGGCTGTCCCATCTTGCGCGAAACCGGGGGTATGCCCTTTCGGGCGGCGAGAGGCGGCGTGTGGAGATCGCGCGGTGCCTTGCGATCAATCCGGCATTCATTTTGCTCGATGAGCCGTTTGCAGGAATCGATCCCATTGCAGTCCTCGACATTCAACGAATCGTCTCCCAGCTCCGCGAGAAGGGGATCGGGATCCTCATCACCGACCATAACGTTCGGGAAACATTGAAGATCACCGACCGAGCCTATATCATCAAGGAAGGCGAGATCTTCCGTCAGGGAGCGCCCGAAATGCTGTCCACAGACCCCGAAGTCCGCCGAATTTATCTCGGAGAAGCCTTCAACCTACACTGAGAGGGTGAGCGGCGCGGAAACGCCGAGTCCCTCGCGAGTGATCTGGAGATCGAAGAAGTCGAAACCTCTTTATGGGCCTTGAACAGAAGCTGCACCTGAAGCTTTCGCAGAAGCTCATCATGACGCCGTCGCTGCAGCAGGCGATCAAGCTGCTGCAATTGAGCAAGCTCGAGCTGCAGGAGGTCATCAACCAGGAATTGCTCGAGAACCCGCTTCTCGAAGAGCTCGCGGAACAGGCCGAGCAGGAAGACGCCAAGACCGAAGAGCCCGAGCAGGACGCCTCCGAGAAGAAGGCCGAGGAAGAGAAGAAGACGGAAGAACAGGTCGCGGAGGAGAAGGACTCGTTCGATGAGATCGATTACGACGCCTACTTCCAGGACTACCTCGAGTACGGCTACAACCCGAGGATGTCGGAGGAGTACGAAGAGTTTCCGATCGAGAACACGCTGACCCGGCCTCCCGATCTGACCGACCACCTGACCTGGCAGCTTGCAATGTCGGACGCATCTCCGGAGGTCAAGGAGATCGGGACGTTCATCATCGGCAACATCGACGAGGACGGCTACCTGCGGGCGACGGCCGAGGAGATCGCCGAGCAGACGAAGTCGACTCCCGAGCAGGTGGCCGAAGCGGTCAGGCGGATCCAGAGCTTCGACCCCGTGGGAATCGCCGCGAGAGACCTTCGGGAGTGCCTGCTGCTGCAGCTCGACGCGCTCGAGATCGACCATCCGCTGGTCCAGAGGGTGATCCGCGAGCATTGGGAGATGGTGATGAACCGGCAGTTCATCCCCCTGGCGAAGCTGCTCGGGGTGGAGCTGAAGGAGCTGGAGGCCATCATCGAGGTGATCAAGGCACTCGATCCGAAGCCCGGGCGGAGGTACAGCACCGAGAGGGCAATCTACGTGGAGCCCGACGTCAACGTGCACAAGGTCGGGGACGAGTACATCATCCAGCTGAACGAAGACGGCATGCCGAAGCTGCGGATCAACGGCAGCTACCGCCAGATGCTGCACCGGATGGACGCAAAGCAGGACGGCGACACGGTCAACTACATCAAGGACAAGATTCGCTCCGCGGTCTGGCTGATCAAGTCGCTGGACCAGCGGCAGAGAACGATCTACAAGGTCGCCGACTCGATCGTGAAGCACCAGCGTGAGTTCCTCGACAAGGGAATCGATTACCTGCGGCCACTGGTCCTGCGCGACGTGGCCGACGACATCCAGATGCACGAGTCGACCGTCTCGCGCGTCGTATCGAACAAGTACATGCACACGCCGCGCGGGCTGTTCCTGATGAAGTATTTCTTCCACAGCGGGATCGATTCCGATCACGGGGAGGACATTTCGAGTCTCACGGTCAAGCGGAAGATCCAGTCGTTCATCGCGGCCGAGGATCCCCGGAAGCCGCTGTCGGACTCGAAGATCATGAAGATACTCAACGACGAGGGAATCAACATCGCGCGCCGGACGGTCGCCAAGTATCGGGATGAGCTCAACATCCCCTCCTCGACGGACCGCAAGCAGATTTTCTAGCTGGGAGGTTGTCTCATGACTGTCGAGATTTCCGGACGCAATTACGAGGTCAACGATCGCATCCGCGAGCTGATCCAGACTCGGCTCGAGAAGGTCACCCGTTTCTTCTCCGACATCATCGAGATCCGCTGCGTTCTGAACGTCGAAAAGCACCGCAACATCTGCGAGATCATGATCATCGGGCGCACCTACGACGTGAAGTCGGCCCAGGAAGCCGCTACGATGGAAGACGCCGTGATCTCCACCATCGACCACCTCAAGACCCAGGCTCAGAAGAACCGCAAACGGGTCACCGACAAGCGCAAGAAACCGGCGGCTGGCCCGGCAGGATGGGAGGTCAGCATGATCGAGCAGGCCGACCTGAAGAGTAACGACCGGCAGGCCGCGCCCCGCATCATCCGGCAGAACGTCCATCCGATCCGTCCCATGTCCGTCGAGCAGGCCGCGCTGGTGCTCGACGACTCCAAGAACGAGTTCATCGTCTTCCGGGATCTCGACAGCGACAAGGTCACGGTCATCTACCGGCGGCGCGACAACAACTTCGGTATGATTGCACCGGAGTTCTGATCGCCGCGTGAGAGCCCGGAAAGCCGGGAAGGGGCGGTCCAACCTTTTCTGATGAATCAGGAAGACTTCGTCCAGGCGCCCGTACAGATCCTGCTCTCCCCGGAGCTCGAAGATCTCGAGCTCGAGCTCGTCATCGGCGGAGACGGCCTGGACAGGACCATCCTTCGCCCCCGCGTTCAGAAGCCAGGGCTCGCATTCGCCGGCTATTACGAGTACATCAAGCCGGCGCGCGTCCAGATCATCGGAGAGTCGGAGAGCAAGTACCTCCAGGGGCTCCCGGCCCGCCTCCGCGAAAAGCGCATCCGCGACGTCGCCGCCCTTGACGTGTCTTGTTTCATCGTCACCAAGGGCGTTCCGCCTCTGCAGGAGTTCATCCACGAGTGCGAGAACCGGTCGGTTCCGCTGTTCTCAACTCGCAACATGACCTCCCACGTCATCAACCGGATTACCTACTTCCTCGAGGAGTCGATGGCTCCTCACAAGACCATGCACGCGGGTCTTCTGGACGTGTATGGAATCGGGGTGCTTCTGATCGGCGACAGCGGCATCGGCAAGAGCGAATGCGCGCTCGATCTCATCTCGCGCGGGCACCGACTCATCGCAGACGACATGGTCATCGTCCGCCGCCATCCGAACGATGTCCTTCTCGGCTACTCCTCGGAGATCCTTCCTCACCACATGGAGCTCCGCGGCATCGGCATCGTCAACATCAAGGACCTGTTCGGCGTCTCCTCGACCCGCGACATCAAGCCGATCGACATCGTCGTCAAGCTCGAACAATGGATCGAAGGGACCGAGTACGAGCGACTCGGAGTGGAAGGGGAGACCTACGACTGTCTCGGCGTGACCAAGCCGCTCGTGAGGCTGCCCGTCGCTTCGGGACGCAACCTCGCCCTTCTCGTCGAGATCGGCGCCCGCAATCACCTGCTCAAGCTCCAGGGCTTCTACTCGGCCGAGGACTTCGCCCGGAAGTTGAGCGAATACATCGCGATGAAGGCCGAATTGCCCGAGCCCGAGCCGAGAGTTCTTCCCCTCCCGACCGAAAGCGCCTCGGCCAGCTCTCAGGTGCGAAGCCTCCAAAGCCGTCAGCTGATGATGCACCAGAAGAACCGCGAGATCGATCAGGCTCTCAGAAAGGGCCGTCCGAAGTGACGTCCTCGGCGGCATCCTCTCATCTGGTGATCATCACCGGACTTTCCGGGGCAGGGAAGAGCTACGCCCAGAGCACTTTCGAGGACCTCGGCTTCTACACGACCGACAACCTCCCCGTCAGGATGATCGAGCCCCTCATCAATGAGTTGACGGCCGAGGGATACACCAAGATCGGCATCGTCGTCGACGTCCGGACTCCCGGGTTCGCCAGAGACTTCCCGACCATCTACCGGGAACGGATCCGGAAGATCCTTCCCAACGTCATGCTGATCTTCCTCGAGGCGACGGACGAGGTGATCGCGCGGCGCTTCTCCGAGACGCGGAGACCCCACCCGTACGACCCCGAGATGCCGGTGCTCGAGGCGATCCAGGCTGAACGCTCGACTCTCGACGAGGTCAAGACGACTGCCGATATGGTGCTCGATACCTCGCAGTTCTCCGTACACGAGCTCAAAGCCGAGATCAGCCGCAGATTCGGCCTCCCCGGCTATCAGCGGGAGATGCTGATCAATATCGTCACCTTCGGCTACAAGTATCCACTCCCGTACAACCTCGACCTGATGTTCGACGTCCGCTTCCTGCCGAACCCGCACTTCATCGATGCGCTGAGGCCCAAGACCGGGAAGGACCCGGAGATCGTCAAATACCTGGAGGCCAGACCGGAATATCGCGAATTCACGACGCGACTCATCGACTTCGTCTCTTACCTGATTCCTCAGTACGAAAAGGAGATGAAGAGCTACCTGACGATCGGAATCGGCTGCACGGGCGGGCGGCACCGGTCGGTGGCGATCGGCGAGAAACTCAGCCACGCCCTCGCGAAAAAGGGTTACTCGACCGAGGTGTCCCACCGCGACACCGCGCGTCGATGACACCGCTCTGCGGGACCTGGCAGGATCTTCGTATGTGCAGGCGGGAATCGAATGAAAGCACGACTGCTCACATGGGCCGAGAAGCTTCGACAGAGCTTCTGGTTCGTCCCCGGCTCGATGACCCTGATCGCCTTGCTGATGGCGTTCGGAACCTCGTGGCTCGACCGGAAGCTCCTCGAGGAGGTCGATTCCCAGTTTTGGTGGCTTTTCACGGCAGGCCCTGACGGGGCCCGCGCGGTGCTCTCGACCATCGCCGGGTCGACGATCACCGTTGCGGGCGTCGTATTCTCGATCACCATCGTCGCCCTTTCTCTGGCGTCCCAGCAATACGGTCCCCGCCTTCTCCGCAACTTCATGGAGGACCGCGGGACCCAGATGACCCTGGGAACCTTCACGTCGGTCTTTCTCTACTCGATCATCGTCCTGCGGACGGTGCGCGGAGACGAGTTCAGCCTGAACGTCCCGCACATCTCGGTCACGGTCGCGGTTGCACTCTCGATCCTGGCGCTCGGGGTCCTCATCTACTTCATCCACCACGTGTCGGCGTCGATCCAGGCCGACGTGATCATCGCGCGGATCGGTGCCGAGCTCGAATCCTCGATCCGGGAACTGGTGAAGGTTGGCGACGAAAGGACCGGCGGGGAATTGCCCGATTCTCCGGAGAGGTCATGGGTCACGGTTTTGTCGACTCGCGACGGCTACATCCAGGCCATCGACTCCGGCTCCATCGTCAAAGAGGCCATGCGGAGGGACGCTTACGTCGAATTGTCCAGGGCGCCTGGTTCCTTCGTCTTCTGCGGCACGCCGCTGCTGAGAGTCAGTCCGCCAGACGCACTGGACGACGAACGATGGCTGCGGGGCAACATCGCTCTCGGGAGCGTTCGCACGCCGACGCAGGACGTCCGCTTCTCGCTGAATCTCCTCGTGGAGATGGCCCTTCGCGCGCTCTCTCCTTCGCTGAACGACCCGTTCACGGCGATCGCTTGCATCGACCGCCTGTCGGCCGCGCTCGCACACGCGGGAGCGTTTCGGATTCGAAAGGGTGTGTGGTCCGACAGCCAGGGGACTGCGCGGCTTGCGAGTCCGCCGGTCAGCTTCGAGGACCTCGTCGAGGGCGCCTATACCCAGATCCGGCAGAGCTCCACCCGCACTCCCGCAGTGGCCATCCACTTGCTCGAGAGTATCTCGGGAGTACTCATGGTCGTGGTGGATCCGGTCCGCCGAGAGATCCTTCTCGATGAAGCGCGCAGAGTGATCGAAGGTCAGGCCCTCGACGCGATGGTTCCAGCCGACCGCCGCCGGTTCGAACTGGCGTGGGCAGCCGTGACCCGCGCTGCCGCCGAAGAGCAGACGACGGGAGGAAGGGATCGGCCAACCCCTTCCCCTGAGGCCCGAAGCGCTTCCCGCGAGGAGATGGGATCATCTTGGGTGAACAACAACATCTAATCTTTCAACACTCATATTGGGTGACATTCCCAGCATGCAATTTCATGATCTGAGCGTATTCATGGCATATCGGCGCCACCGATCTTCCACGTTCGCGCGTTTCGATCCAATCGACGCGCGTGGAGGGAAGGGTCGCCGGGGGGGGCGATGTTAGAATGCGCGGTCGGGTCGCGAGGGCGGCCGAAGTGAGCCCGGAAGAGGTGGTCTTTGATCGGTGGTCTGATCGTCACGCACGGACAACTGGCGTTCGAACTTCTCAACGCCGCAGAAGTGATCGAGGGAAAACTCGAGGGAATCGAAGCGGTACCTCTGGAGTGGAACGAGCCGGTCGAGGAATCGCGGGAGAAGATTCGGCAGGCGCTCGAGCGGATCGGAGACGATGAAGGAGTGATCATCTTCACCGACATGTTCGGCGGGACACCGAGCAACATCAGCCTCTCGTTTCTCGATCGGGACCGGGTCGAGATCGTCACCGGGGTGAACCTTCCGATGATCATCAAGTTCGTGGCGTTGAAGGATTCGGCCGAGTCTCTGAACGCGGTCGCCCACATGATCCGCGAGAAGGGGGCGAAATCGATCCGGGTGGCCTCGGACCTGCTGGCCGGCGAACCGCGTGAGGGGACGGGGGAGTGATCACCAAAGAGATCGAGATCCAGAACAAGCTGGGATTGCACGCGAGGGCGGCCGCGAAGCTCGTTCACACGGCGGCCCGCTTCAAGTCGGAGATCAAGGTCCGCAAGGGGAGCGAAGAGGTCGACGCCAAGAGCATCCTCGGAATCCTGCTTCTGGCCGCGGGACCCGGGAGCCGGATCAGCGTGACGGCGCACGGAGAAGACGAGGGTGAAGCGGTGAGCTCGATCGAGCAGCTGATCGACTCCCGGTTCGACGAGGCGGAATGACCGTGATCGAGCCCAAACAGAGAAAGGCTTCGCGCGACGTTCGCGCCGAGATCCGGACCTACAAGGGGACGGCGGTCTCGCCGGGGGTCGCGATCGGCCGGGCGCTCATCGTGGAGCAGATCACCTCCGTGTTCCGCGTGTCGATCAAGGAAGAAGACGTGCTGCGCGAGACCGAGCGTTTCCAGGAGGCGCTCGACAAGACGCGCGCCGACCTGAAAGACCTCAAGCAGACCGTTTCCCGATCCATCGGCGAGGAGTATGCGTCGATCTTCGATGCCCACGCCATGATCGCCAGCGATCCGGCCTTCGCGGACAAGGTGGTCCAGAAAATCGAGATCGACCGTGTCAACGCCGAGTGGGCGCTTCACGAGGTCCAGGAGGAGCTCGAGGCCCGCTTCGACACCTTCGACAACGAATATCTCCGAGACCGCGGCGAGGACATCAAGGACGTCGGAATGAGCCTGCTGAACAACCTTCAGGGCCTTTCCCGTCACGAGCTTTCGGAAATCGATCACGACGTCATCATTCTCGCCGACGACCTCACCCCCTCCGACGCGGTCCACTTCAACCAGAAGCCGATCGTCGGGTTCGCCACCGAAACGGGCGGCCGAACCTCGCACACCTCGATCATCGCCAAATCCCTTTTCATGCCCGCCGTGATCGGCGTTCCGCGCCTCACTCAGGTGATCGACAACGAGGAGATGGTGATCATCGACGGCTACGAAGGGACCATCGTCGTCAACCCCAGCGAGGCGCTGATCGAGGAGTATCGGAGCAAGGTCACCCGGCACGAGGAGTACGAGAAGAAACTGCTCGGCAATCGCGACGAGCCCGCCGTGACCCGGGACGGCCGGAAGCTCTCACTCCAGGCCAACATCGAGCTCATCGAAGAGATGGCCGATGCCCGCAAATACGGGGCCGAGGGCGTGGGACTCTATCGCTCGGAGTTTCTCTACATCGCCACGAGCCCGCGCCTGCCGGACGAGGACGAGCATTTCGAGATCTATCGCAAGATTGCCAAGGAGGTCGAGCCGAACTGGGCGGTGATCCGCACCTTCGACCTCGGCGGCAAGAAGCTCGCGAAAGAGGTGATGGGCTCGAAAGAGGACAACCCGGTTCTCGGACTCCGGGCGCTCCGTCTCTGCATGAGGCACCGCGAGATGTTCCGCGTGCAGCTCCGCGCGCTCCTCCGAGCCTCGGCGCTCGGCCGGATCAAGATCATGTTTCCGCTCGTTTCGAGCATTCAGGAGCTCCGCCAGGCCAAGGCCTTCGTCAAGGAGATCAAGGCCGAGCTCGACGCGGAGGGCATCGCCTACAACCGCGATCTCGAGATCGGCATCATGATCGAGGTCCCCTCGGCCGCGATGACCGCCGACATCCTCGCCACCGAGGCCGACTTCTTTGCCATCGGGACGAACGACCTGATCCAGTACTCACTCGCCATCGATCGGAACAACGAGCTCGTCAGTTACCTCTACGAGCCCCTCCATCCCGGGATCCTCCGCCTCGTGAAATTCGTCATCGACTCCGGGCGCCAGGCGGGCATTCCCGTCTCCATGTGCGGGGAAATGGCGGCGGATCCCCTCTACGCGACGATCCTCGTCGGTCTGGGGCTCGACATCTTCTCGATGAATCCCTCCACCATCCCGATGATCAAGGAAGTGACGCGATCGCTCCGCTACCGCGACTGCCGAAGGATCGCCACCCAGGCGCTCCAGAAGAAGACCGCTCAGGAAATCGAGGAGTTCGTCATCGAGAGCCTCGCGCTGAAGCTTCCGTCCGGATTCGCCACCCGGCTCCGCTGAGACCGGAGAATGACGGCCAGCCGGCGGGTGTTGACATCTGCAGCCCCCGATTCTGTGCCTGCTATCATCGGAAAGGAGCCCGAGATGAAACGACCCCGCCTACTCATCGGCCTGATCATGGTACTGAGCCTCGCGCTCCCGCAGCTCGGCGCCTCCGCCGAGGAAGAGCCACCCCCTCGGCGAGCCGCCAGCAAGGCGCCGCCGGCCCCTCCCGAGGCGAAGAAGATCTCCACGGATCGTGTCGTCACGGGCGAGTCGCCTCTCGTGAGGGCGGCCAGGCTGGCCCGCGAGAGCCGGGCCGAAGGAAAACGGGCGACCATCTCCATCAACGACGACGACGTCCGGGCCTCGACCGGCAGGCTCACGGTCGGCCGTTACGCCGGACCGGAGGCGGATGCCTCGGGGAAGAGCTCAGCCGGCGAGATCCTCCAGAAGATGGAGAAGGACAGGGAAAGGGCCGCCAGGGAAGCGAAGGAGGCGGCCGAGCGGGTGGCGGAACTGGAGCGTGAAGTCGCCCGGCTCGAACGGGCCTCGGCCCTGATCGAGGACGAATACTACGAGCACTCCGACTCGACCGACAGGGAAGACGAGCTCACCAGTGCGTTCGAGCAGACGCGAGGGGACCTGACCGCCAAACGCGAAGAGCTCGCGGCGGCGCGTTCGCTCCTGGAGAAAATGCGCCTCGAAGCAACCAACGTCGTGAACCCCTGACCCATGGAAAAGTCATTCTTCATCGAGACGTGGGGATGCCAGATGAACGATCTGGACTCCCAGAGGCTCGCCGGCCAGCTGAAGCTCCGGGGATACCGGCGTGCTGCAAGCGCCGAGCAGGCGGACCTGATCCTTCTCAACACCTGCAGCATCCGCGAGAAGGCCGAAAACAAGGTGTACAGCCGCCTCGGAGAGCTTCGGCTGACCCGGCGCGAGGGGGCGCGAATCGGCCTGGCAGGGTGCGTCGCGCAGCAGGAAGGGGAGTCGATCCTCAAGCGGGCTCCCTGGGTCGATTTCGTCATGGGGCCGGCGAACGTCGGCGCGCTCGACGCGATCCTCGACGAGGGGCGGAAACTCGCGCTCGATTTCCCGCTCGACCGGCGCTATGACTACCTGTCGGTCGACCGGCCATCCGCGGTTCGCGCCCAGGTGACGATCATCGAAGGGTGCAACAAGAATTGCACGTTCTGCATCGTCCCCACGACTCGCGGGCGCGAGATCTCACGGCCGATGGCCGAGATCCTGACCGAGATCCGCTGGGAAATCGAGCAGGGGAGGCGCGAGATCGAGCTCCTCGGCCAGACGGTCAACGCGTACCGTTGTCCCACCGAGGGGAAGGATTTCGCGGACCTTCTGGAGACGGTGGCGGCGCTCCCGGGGATCCTCCGTGTACGTTTCATGACATCCCACCCGGCCGAGATGAGCGAGCGCCTCATCGAGGTGATCCGCGACAACCCCGCGATCTGCCGCTTTCTCCACCTCCCGGTCCAGTCGGGCTCCTCGCGTCTGCTCCGCCGCATGAAGCGGCTCTATACCCGCGAGCACTACCTCCGTCTCGTCGACCGCATCCGCGCCGCGGTTCCCGGGATGAACTTTTCGACCGATCTGATCGTCGGCTTCCCCGGAGAGACGGAAGACGACTTCGAACAGACGCTGAGCCTCATGCGCGAGGTCAGGTTCGGCTCGCTGTTCGCGTTCCGCTATTCGCCGCGGCCGGGAACGCCAGCACTGAGGCTCGGAGACCCGATTGAAGACCGAGTCGCGGCCGCGCGGCTCAACCGGCTCTTCGCCGTTCAGGAGCAGATCCAGAAGGAGTGGCTCCAGACCTACGTCGGCCGGACGATCCCCGTCCTGGTCGAGGGGGCCAGCAGCAAGGACTCCGCGGTGCTGTCCGGAAAAAGCGAGTGCAATTGGACCGTCAACTTCACGAGCCCGCACATTCCTAGGCCCGGGACGCTCCTCAACGTCCGGATCGACGAGGCGCGGCACCATTCGCTGAGAGGGGAGGCCGTCGCGTGAGCACCCTGGTTCCCATGACCATCAAAGGGCTGATGCTGGACCCGATCTCCAATTCGCCCATCGTCGTGCTCAAGGATGGTGACGAGAAGATCTTTCTCCCCATCTGGGTCGGCATCTTCGAGGCGAATGCCATCGCGCTCCAGCTCGAAAACGTCGCCACGCCCCGGCCGATGACTCACGACCTGCTCCGCGACGTGATCGCCACCATGGAGGCGAAGGTGAGCCGCGTGGTCATCAGCGAGCTCCGGGACTCGACTTTCTTCGCGCGGATCGAGATGACGTCCGGGGAAAGGACGGTCGCCATCGATGCGCGCCCGAGCGACGCGATCGCTCTCGCGCTGAGGACCGAAACCCCCATCTTCGTGGAGCAGGCAGTCCTCGACCAGGCCCAGACCATTTCTCCGGAGGAAGACAGCGAAGAAAAGCTGAAGAAATGGTTCGAGAATCTTCCCCCCGATGAGCTCGGAAAATACAAGATGTGACAGGCGGCGGAATAACCCTTGTGAGTTGCTCTCCCGCTCTTTAGAATTCCGTTCACGGAATGATCATCACGGTCGCCAATCAGAAGGGTGGAGTGGGGAAGACCACCACAACCATCAACCTCGCCGCAGCTGTTGCAAACAAAGGCTTTAAGACGCTTCTGATCGACCTGGACCCCCAGGCGAACTCGAGCATGAGCTACGTCGACGTTCGGCAGGTGGAACGGTCGATGTTCGATGTCCTCGTCTCCGAGGAGCTCGGAATCCGCGAGGTGATCGTCCCCACACCGGTCGAGAACCTCTCGCTCGCTCCCTCGCGCATCGCTCTGGCGAAGCTCGAGTCGAAGCTCATCGGTGAAATCGACGGCCACTACAGGCTCAAAGACCGCATCTCCGAAGTCATCAATGAATACGATTACGTGTTCATCGACACGCCGCCGACCCTCGGGATGATCACCGTCAACGCCCTGGTGGCGTCCACTCATGTCCTGGTCCCGATCCAGTCGTCCTATTTCGCACTCGAGGTGACCGACGATCTTCTCGAGACCATCGAAAAGATCAAGTCACGGCCGAATCCCAACCTTCAGCTCCTCGGAGTCGTGATCACCATGCACGACAAGCGGACGACTCTTTCCAAGGACATCCACGACCAGATTCAACAGGTATTCGGCGACCGGCTTTTCCGGACCACGATCACGAAATCGATCCGGCTCGAGGAGAGCCCCGCGTATAAGGAGTCGATCTTCTCCTTCGCCCCGCGGTCCAGCGGCGCCATGGAGTATTACTCACTCTCCGAAGAGATTCTCTCGAGGGTGTAGGGGAGTCTGCAGGGGGGAAACCCGCTGCCCCCTGGGAACTGCAGCGGAATGAGACGAGAGCACATGACCATGAAAAGAGGATTGCCCGACCGCGCCCGGATGCGTCACGACGCGCATTTCGTCGATGAGCTCGCCAGAAGGTCATCCACACACATCGGGTCGATGATTCCGCTCTCGCTCATCGAGCCGAACCCCGAGCAGCCCCGGACCAATATCGGTAACCTCGAGGATCTGACCGCTTCCATCCGGGAAAAGGGCGTCCTCGAGCCGATTCTGGTGCGGCAGCTCGGCGCAAGCCGCTACCAGATCATCTCTGGAGAGAGGCGGTTCCGGGCCGCGACTGCCGCGGGGCTCGAGGAGATTCCCGCCATCGAGCTCGACGCGGACGACCGCGAGGCTCTCGAGATCGCGCTGGTCGAGAACATCCAGAGGAAGGACCTGACGCCGTTCGAAGAGGCCGAGGGGTTCCAGTTCCTCCAGGAGAAGTTCGGCTATACCCACGAGCGGATCTCGCAGGTGATCGGAAAGTCGCGCACCACGATCACCGAGACGCTCCAGCTGAACGAGATTCCGGACCGGATCCGGGTGATGTGCCGGGAGGCCGGGATCGGCAACAAGTCGGTGCTGATCCAGATCGCCCGCGCCCGGAGCGAGGCGGAGATGGAGAACCTGGTCGAGCGCGTGGCCCGCGGAGAGATCACTCGGGAGGAGGCTCGCAAGGCCTCGGCGCGGAAGCCGGACGCAAAGAAGGCCGGCCGGCCGAAGCATTACAGCTGGGACCTGAAGGACAAGGCGCTTCCGTTCTCCCTCAGCCTGAAGTTCAAGAAGTCCGAGGTCGAGAAGGGCGAGGTCATCGCCGCGCTGCGGGCTGTGCTCGAGCGCCTCGAGTCGGAGGAGGAGTAAAGACAAGCCAGAAGCCAGAA
>JBHEOL010000026.1:0-4415 GCA_046261635.1 Thermoanaerobaculia bacterium
CGGCGCGCGCCTCCGCAACCCGTCCGCTGCGGCCCGCGACCATCCCGAGGTTGAACAGGGCATCGTACTGGCGCGGATCGATCGCCACCGAGCGCTTCCAGGCTTCGATCGCCCCGGTAGTATCACCCTCCTGGGCGGCGATCACGCCGATCATGTTCAAGGCGAGAGGAAGGCGGTCGTTCAAAGCCAGCGCTCGATCGAGGTATTGCTTTGCGGCCGCCCGGTTGCCCGCACGCATGGCGACGACTCCGAGGTTCTGAAGAGCCTTCGCATTCGTCGAGTCGACCGTGAGTATCCGCTCGAGAACGCTCTTCGCCTCGGGAAGCCGCCCGCTGTCCGCGAGCGCGACGCCGTAGGCATTGAGCACGTCCGGATCGTCTCCCTCCGCGATCGGCTCCAGAACCCGCACCGCTTCCTCCGGCCGCCCTTCTTCGCTGAGCATCAGGGCGTATCGGGTGCGGATCACGTCCGAGGCGGTTCCCCGCTCCACCGATTCCCGCAAGGTCGCGATGGCAGCCTCCGGCTGCTCTCTCTGCTGGAGCAGGAAAGCGAGCATCTCCTGTCCCGCCTCCATGTCCGGGCGAGCTTTGACGGCAGTGCTCGCGGAAGCGATTGCCTCGTCGAGCTCACCGCGCTGGTAGGCGTCCACCGCGCGATGAATCATCCCGTCGACCTCCACGAGGTTCTTCGGATCGTCCGCTTCCGTATAGCTCTTCTTCGCCGCATCACCAGAGACATATCCGAGACTCAGGAGCTTCGCACTTTCCTCGGTGCTCACGCTGCGCCCGGCCACCTCTCGCCGGGGCGCCGATTCGGCGAGGATCTTCCGGATCGCCGTGATCGTCCGCCGCGCGTCCGGATACAGATTGTTCGTCTCGCCGGGATCGGAAGGGAGCTCGTAGAGCTCCGGGAGCGGGAGGTCGATGTATTTCGACCTCTCGTGAATCATGCCGACCAGCGGCGCCCATCCGCGATTCAACGAGGTCGAGAGGGACTCGAAATACGTGTCGCGATCGCCGCCGGTGGCGAGCAGCGACGTTCCCGGCAGTTCCGGGGGTTGTGCGATTCCGACGAGCTCCAGGATCGTCGGAACGAGATCGATGTGGCGAACGTAGCGGGTGTCCTCTCCTGCCTCGACGATGCCGGGAGCCCGGATCAGAAGCGGCACTTTCAGGGTCGCCTCATAGGCGAAAAGTCCGTGTGTGCGCTCGCCGTGATCGCCAAGAGCTTCGCCGTGATCGGACGTCACGATGATTGCGGGCGAACGATCGCCATCCACGATCGGCCCAAGCCAGCGGGCGAGCTCGTGATCGGTCCACGCGACCTCCCCGAGGTACGGCTTCCCAGCGTACCGCTCGCGAAAAGGCGACGGCGCCGCGTAGGGGGCGTGCGGATCGAACAGGTGGACCCACAGGAAGCGCTTCTCTCCCTGGTTCTGGTTCCACCAGGCGAGGGCGGCCTCCAGAACCTCGTCGGCCCGGCGTTCGGCGACGGCGAAGCTGAGCGGCGCACTCCCCTCCCGGTACTCGTCGTCGTAGACGTCGAACCCACGGTTCAGGCCGTAGCGCGCGTCCAGGGGAAACGCGCCGACGAAAGCACCCGTCGTCCACCCCTCGTCCTTGAGCCTCGATGCGATCGTCGTGTGAGTCTCCGACAGCGTGAACCCGGAGTTGTCGCGGATGCCGTGTTGGTACGGAAGCAGGCCGGTCAGGATGTTCGCGTGAGAAGGAAGCGTCACCACGTTGTGGGCGTGCGCGTTGGAGAAATGCCGCCCCTCGCGCGCCAGGCGGTCGAGAAAGGGTGTCTCCGCGCCATCGCCTCCCGCGTAACCGACCGCATCCCATCGAAGAGTATCGATCGTGACGAGGATGACCCCGGCGGGGCCTTCGCCGGAAGCGGTCCTCGATGATCGGCTCCACCAGACGGCCGCCGCAGCGCCAGCCGCGAGGACCAGCGCAAGCACGGCGGCGCTCCATCGCCTCGGTCTCCTCCGCGGGGTATCGCGCGGGGCGGCCTCTCCTGTCTTTGGTCGCTTCTTCATCGGCTCCGTGTGCTGCAAGCCTGCCCTTTCGGCGTTGACGCGTCAACTGGCCGGCCGGAAAGGATGATCCGTCCGAGAAGAAAAGGCCGGGTCGTCGCGAGTTGCCATCACTCGATGCGGAATCGCAGCGACTCGGAGGCGGACTCGCCGCTGGACGGATCCCGGATGGTGAAGTTGAGCATGTAGTTTCCGGAATCGAGACCCTCTGGCTTGAAACTCACCAGAAGCTTGACCAGATCCCTGTCGCCGGTCGCGGCACTCCGTCCCAGCAGCTGGATTTTCGCGGGATGAGGTGAACCATCCTCGGCCTCGACCCGGGACCATAGCTGCATTCCTTCGGGATCGACATTGTAGGTAAACAGAGCGACTTCGTGATCGCCGTCATTCCGAAAGGCCGGATCGGCCCATGGAACGAAGCTGGTTTCGCCGATCGTGAATGGGTAGTCAGCCTCGGCCGGACTCCGAGGAACAGCTTTCAGCATGACCCACTTCCCATTCTTTTCGATCGCGAACGGCGGAAGGAGGGCGATCGCCGAGAACTCCGGCACCCTGAGATCGATGCGCTGAGATCCGCTCCGTTCCACTCCCCCGGTCCACACGAGAATCCTGATCGCATACTCGCCCGGAGGAAGCGAGAGGGAACCATAGAACTTCACGCCGGAAGCGCTCAACGAATCCCTGACCTTCGTGAGGTCGAACGCGACGCGCTGGTAGAGGTGGTCGGCGACCGAGCCATCCCCCGCGAAGGCGTAGACGAAGAGCTCCCCGTCGAGCGAATCGCCGGCGATGCCTCTCAGAAGCGACTTGCCGTCGACCTCGATCACCACGGGAACGATCGCCTCCGTCCCCTCCGTCGCGAACGGAACTGCGAGCCCCTGAAACTGGACTCCATCCTGCTCGACATCATTGACCAGGATCGAGGCGGCTGTGAGGGCGGCCTCGAGACCGCTCGGATCGTCGGCGGGATCGTAATAGCCGGGTTTGTGGATCACGCGGCCGCCCGGTACGTCGCGCAGGCGCACCTTCACTTCGTGGAACTTACCGGACGATCCCGGTGTCCGCGGTGTGAACCCGAGAATGTAGATCACTTCCTGCTGGCGGAGCATGTCGTCGAAGCTTCGCGAGACGTCGTTCGAATTCTTGAACACTTCTCCGCCCGTAGGATTCGCGATGAGGAAGAGCGACTCGTTCGAGCTCCCCCGCAATCCTTCGCGCGCGTCGACGTTTCCCCGCAGGCCCTTGATGTCGATTGCGTGGAGAACCACGTCCGAGCGTCGGAACAGCTCGGCCATCTGCTTGAGCGACCCGACTGCCGCACTGCTGCCGAACCTCCGGTCGTTGTCGATCTTCCAGACTTCGCCCGAAAGCGATGCGGCGGCGTCCGCCTGGCTCTCTGCCGAGGAGATGTTCTCCCGCCCCTGGAGGAGACTGGCTTCGAATCCGTCGGAGAGAAGGATGATCTGCTTGCGACCCGGAACGGCATCGAGAAGACGGGCGACATGTCCGAAGTTCCGGATCTGCTGGTCGACACGGTTCCGACGATAGGCATCGTCCGACCGCTGGAGCTCCTGTGCCATCGACTGAACGTGCTCGAGCACGGCAGCGTCGATCTCCGCGTCGCGCCCCGGACCTTGCGCCGTTCCAACGCCTCCCGCCAGAGACGCGGCTGCGAGCATGAGCGGATCGGACGTTCGGAAGAACTGCGGGTCTCCGAGCGTATCGATTGCGCCGCGGAGAAGAGCGCGGTCCCGGGTGAACCCCGTCAGCATTCGGAACCCGCGCTCGACGCTGAAGGTCGCAACCGAGACGATGTCCCGGGGGCGAAGACCCGAGTCGACGAAATCCGCTGCCGCCTCCCGAGCACGCAGGAGCGAGTGGGGGCTCGAATTACTCATGTCGAACAGGAGTACGAAACTCCGGCGTGCGGCGGGGTGAAGCGGTCCGGCCGAAAGCGACTGGTTGAGAGCGGCGAGATCGATTCTCTCGAAGTGCGTGACCGGCCTGCTCTTTCCGTCTTCGAGGATCTCGAAATTCTGCACCTCGAGCCCCCGCAGGGAGTTCCCGGACCGGTCGACCACGTGAACGGGCAGCTCCACGAGCCGGACGGCAATCTGCTCCGTGGTCCGCGGAGGCTCGACCTGCGCAGTCGCCCAGAAAGAAACGAAACAGAAGAGGATCGCGAAACGAGCGATTGCTGATGTGGTCATCGGGTCTCTCCGCGGCAGCCCCGCCGTCGAGCCGGCGAGATCGAGCACCGCCGCCTCGCAGGCGCAATCCGTTCCGGGTTGCCTCTCTATTGCAACGATTTCAGCATCTCCTTTGCTTCCAGGGCCTCGTCGCTCTCGGGCGCGAGCTCGATCACTTTTTCGAGATC
>JBHEOL010000034.1:0-4526 GCA_046261635.1 Thermoanaerobaculia bacterium
GCCGTAGGCAAAGCTTTCCAGCTTTGCTCCCCAGGTCGCGCGGCTTTCAGCCGCGAGGGGCGGGGGGCGAACCGGTTGGCCACCGAAGCCGGAAAGCTTCGGCTCCTGGGAGCGAAGCTGGAAAGCTTCGCCTACAGTTTCTGGCTTGCCTCTTACGGCTGAAGTGCCAGCGGCTCGCTTCCGTCGGCGGTGATCACGACGCGCTCGATCCCGTCGATCGCGAGCATCGTCTGCTCGACCGCGGACCGGATGCCGAGCGCCCGGCAGGAGCCGCCGACGTTTTGAAGCCTCTCGTTGAAGTCGACCGTGACCGTCCCTTTCGTGAGCTTGATGGAGCGGAGTTGCGAACCCTCGGGAAAGGGACTCGAGAAGCCGCGAATCTCTTCGGACTGGTGCGGGCCCTCCAGCAGCGCCTCGATTGCCAGCCGTGCGGGCGCGATCGAGGTCGGCAGGTTTCGGACCACCTGGCCGACGCGGGAACAGTCATTCGGAAATTTGCTCGCGTTCGGGAAGTGGAGCTTCAGCGTGCTTCGATCGTTACGCACCCGGACGACCGCGGAATCCTCACTGCGGATCGAGCCGTCTTTCGCGGAGCTCTCGAAGATCACCACACGGATGGACCTGCCGGGGTCGGTCGTCAGGTAAACCTCGGCGGAGAAAGGGTTGAACTCCCCGAGCTCTCCTCGCGCGGTCGCGTACGAGGTCCGCAGGACGTGCCCGGCGGGATCCTCGACCCGGATCCCGACATGATTCTCGAACGTCCGCGCCCGCCCTGAGATCGCGACTGGGTTGCCGACCGTGACTCCCTGCGCCGGCGACTCGAGGACGACGTTGCCAGCGTTGGGGGAGCTCCTCTCTTCCGGTGCGGTCTTTTCGGCCGGCGGGGCGGAGTCGGGCCGGGCCGGAGCCGGAGGAGTTGCGGGGCTCGTCTCCGCCGAGGTGGAAGTGGTCTCCGGAGGGACCGGTCCACCGCTTTGCGGCGCCGGATCGGGGGAGGCGCAGGCGAGGAAGAGCCCGGTCGTGAGGAATGCCGTGAGTCGTCGCATCGATGTCGGCTTCAGGGTGTGCAACGAACGTGCGCACCGTGGCCGAGGATCTTTTCCTCTGCCGGGGTGACGTGCGAGCCGGAGGATGAATCCTCCGCCACATGGCCGAGGATCTTTTCCTCTGCCGGCGGAGGCTGAAGCCTCCTCCACTGGGGCCCATCTCCTTGACCGTAGCCCGAGTGGCTTCATACACTGCGGCTCCGCGGCGCTTTCCTTTCCCTTTTTTCCGCGCACTCTTTCAGAATCCGGAGCCACGATGACGCACACTCTGTTCAATACACTCAAAGACTTCGACGCCGGGTCCGGCAGGAAGGGGCGCTATTTCTCCCTTCCCCAGCTCGAGAAAGAAGGTCTCGGCGCGATTTCGCGGCTCCCGATCTGCGTGCGGATCGTCCTCGAGTCGGTCCTTCGCAACTACGACGGCGAGCGGATCACGGAAGAGAACGTCAGGGCTCTGGCCGGGTGGAAGCCCAAAGCGGAGCGCACCGAGGAGATCCCGTTCATGGTCGCCCGCGTCCTACTCCAGGACTTCACGGGTGTCCCTCTGCTGGTCGATCTCGCGGCCATGCGGTCGGCCGCCGACCGCTTTGGCGCCGACCCGAAGATCATCGAGCCGCTCGTCCCGGTCGACCTCGTGATCGATCACTCGGTTCAGGTCGATTACTCCGGGCACGCCGACTCCCTTCAGAAGAACATGGAGATGGAGTTCGAGCGCAACAACGCGCGCTACCAGTTCCTCAAGTGGGGGATGCAGGCGTTCGACGGATTCCGCGTGGTCCCTCCCGGCATCGGCATCGTCCATCAGGTCAATCTCGAGTATCTCGCCAAGGGCGTTCTCGAGAAGGAGGGCGTCTACTACCCCGACACGCTGGTGGGAACCGATTCCCACACGACGATGATCAATGGTCTGGGCGTGGTCGCCTGGGGCGTCGGCGGCATCGAAGCCGAGGCCGGGATGCTCGGCCAGCCGGTCTACTTCCTGACGCCCGACGTGATCGGGGTGCACCTGAGCGGGAAACTCGCCGCAGGGGTCACCGCCACCGATCTCGTGCTTCACATCACCCAGATGCTTCGCGAGTACAAGGTGGTCGGCAAGTTCGTCGAGTTCTTCGGCGAAGGCGCCGCCTCGCTCTCGCTTCCCGACCGTGCGACGATCTCGAACATGTCGCCCGAGTATGGCGCGACGATGGGCTTTTTCCCGGTCGACGAGGAAAGCGTGGCGTATCTCGAGGCAACCGGGCGGACCCCCGAGGAGGTCGAGGCGTTCGAGAACTATTACCGCGCGCAGCAGTTGTTCGGAATCCCGCGGAAGGGCGAGATCGACTACACGGACGTGCTCGAGCTCGATCTCGGCGTCGTCTCGGCGAGCGTTGCCGGCCCGCGGCGTCCGCAGGACCGGATCGAGGTGGGTGATCTGAAGCCCAGGTTCCTCGAGCTGATGAAAAAGCCCGTCGCCGAGGGGGGATACGGGAAGGAAACGAGTGGACGGTCGAAAGTCGGGGGACTCGCCTGGGCGGTGCCTTTGACGGTCTCGGGCGGCGGCGAGCAGGATTCGACGACGGTCCCCGCAGGCGAGTTGAAGAACACCAGCACCGAGACCGAGCTGGAGATGATGAACAACCGCCCGACGCCGGATCGGGTCGCGACCGCTCCCGTGCTCGACGACATCTCGGCTGAGAACCTCGAGATGCAGCACGGCGACGTCGTCATCGCCGCGATCACCTCCTGCACGAACACCTCGAACCCGAGCGTGATGATCGCCGCCGGCCTTCTCGCCAAGGCGGCGGTGGAAAAAGGGCTGCGCGTGCATCCCGTCGTCAAGACCTCGCTCGCACCCGGCTCGCGCGTGGTTACCGACTACCTCGACCGTGCGGGACTGCAGCCGTACCTCGACGTTCTCGGCTTCAACCTCGTCGGCTACGGCTGCACGACATGCATCGGAAACTCCGGCCCGCTCGACCCGCGCATTGAAAGCGTGGTGGTGGAGAACGACCTGATCGCCGCGAGCGTCCTTTCGGGCAACCGCAACTTCGAGGCGCGCATCCATCAGAACGTGAAGGCGAACTTCCTCATGAGCCCACCGCTCGTCGTCGCCTTCGCTCTCGCCGGCCGCGTCGACATCGACCTCACGAAGGAGCCGATCGGCGTCGGCAGTGACGGGAACCCGGTCCACCTCAGCGACGTCTGGCCCTCGCTGCCCGAGATTCAGGAGGTCATGCGGCGCTCCCTGGACGCCGAGACCTTCCGGCGCCTCTACCGCGACTTTGCCGAGCAGAACCCGCTCTGGAACGAGATTCCGACCACGACCGGACTCCTGTACGACTGGAAGCCCTCCACGTACATTCAGGAGCCGCCGTTCTTCACCGCCTTCTCGATGGAACCGCGTCCGCTGAAGCCGGTTCAGAACGCCCGGCCGCTCGCGATCTTCGGCGATTCGGTCACCACCGATCACATCTCGCCGGCCGGGGCGATCAAGCCGGCGTCCCCCGCGGGGCGCTATCTGGTCGAGAACGGAGTCGAGGCGCGCGATTTCAACAGCTATGGCTCGCGGCGCGGCAACGACCGAGTGATGACCCGCGGCACCTTCGCCAATGTCCGGATCAAGAACCTGATGGTTCCCGGCGTCGAGGGAGGCGTCACCATCCACTATCCGAGCGGCGAGCAGTCGAGCATTTTCGATGCTTCGAGCCGCTATCGGGAAGCCGGCGTTCCGCTGATCGTGATCGCCGGGCACGAATACGGGACGGGCAGCTCCCGCGATTGGGCGGCGAAGGGGACCGCGCTCCTCGGCGTTCGGGCGGTCGTGGCTTCCAGCTACGAGCGCATCCACCGGAGCAACCTGGTCGGGATGGGAGTTCTCCCCCTGCAGTTCGAGGAGGGAACGAGCGCCCGGACCCTCGGGCTCGACGGAACCGAGACGTTCGATCTCGAAGGGATCTCCGAGGGGCTCGCGCCCCGCATGACGGTCAAGCTCGTCGTCCATCGGGCGAACAAGGAGACCCTCGAGGTGCCGGTCCGCGTGCGGATCGACACCCCGATCGAGGTCGAGTACTACCGCCATGGCGGAATCCTTCCGTATGTGCTGCGGCAGTTGATAGAGGCAGGGGCTAGGGACTAGGGACTGGGGGCTAGGAAAGGCAAGAGCAGAGGCAGATCCTGGCTCTCACGATCTGTCCAATGCCAGCGCCGGGCCGTGGCACCGCGTCATCCTGAGAGGCTGTGAAAGAAACCAGAGGGGCCGCGCTGGTTTCTTTCACAGCCTCTGAGGGTGCGCCGCGCCGAACGGAGTCATTTCGCGAAAAACCGAGCGCGCGCCCGAAGGATCTCAAAATGCGAGATCGCGGTGGGTCAGAGTGGCGGTTGCTTCTGCTAGCCCCCAGCCCCTGATCTGCGAGGATCGCGTCGGCATCGCTCGAAGTCGTTTTGCATTCAGCCGCTCTGTGGCTGTTGCCTTTGCTAGCCCCAGCCCCTAGTCCCTAG
>JBHEOL010000065.1:0-4899 GCA_046261635.1 Thermoanaerobaculia bacterium
CCCAATGACATGTGTTTCGCGGGCCTTGAGCATTTCTGCGAGAGCGGCGACCTCCGCACAGATACCGAGCCCACAAGCCAGGTCGATGCAGATCCCGCTGTAGATGTTCCCGCTCGCAGTGAGCACTGCGGCCCCGACCGACCCCGCAGAGAAGTTCTCCCTGAGCTTGAACTCCCCTGCGACGGCCCGGGCGACCTCGATCATGCGCACCGTGTCGACTTTCATCTCGTTCCTCTCCACCCGCGCCGCGAGACGGCGCGGAAGGGATGCGGACACGCGCCTGACAGGGCGTTGTCCGCCTGAAGTTCCGGTTCAGGGGCGACGCGTAGCGGCGTCCTGGACCCCCCCTCCCGAATGCGACATCCGGATGAATGGCGGATCCACCCCCACGACTCTAAACCCAAGGCGTTCGTACAAGCGCTGGGCTCGGGCGTTCGCCGGAACAACGGACAAGGCTACCGGAACGCACTCGGCAGTGGCGTCACGGATGATGCTTCGAACAACGTCACCGCCGATGCCACGCCCCTGATATGCGGGCAACAGCTGAAGCTCGAGAATGTAGAAAGCATCCGGCCGTCGTTCGACACACACCGTACCGACCGCGACTTCGTCGGCCTCGATCACGAAGTACGGACTCTCCTGGAGCCGCTTTTCGAACTCCGTCAGTTGCCACTCTTCATCCCAGCCCCAGGTACTCTCTACCACGTCCCGCATGGTCGTCGCATGAAGACGATATAGAAAATGCCGATCACCCTCGGAAGCCGGTCGCAGTTTCCAATTCATGAGGCATCCGTAGCGGCCGCAACGCCGTGTGCTCCATTGCGGCGGGCACTCTTTTCCGAAATCAAGAGCATATCGTGACCGCCGGCAGGTGGAGCCCCGTGTCAGACGGCCGTTCAGTCATTATTCACGAGACAGAGTCCCTCGCGAACGCCGCTCGACTCCAGAGCTTCCTCGACGTTTCGCGTAATGTTGACGAACTCCATCCGCTCGCTCGTGCGGAATGTCAGGACCTGTCGGTGGGATCGCATTCCCGGATCATAGGGAGCGAGCCGAGCACTTGGCAACCGGTGTCGGGCGCGAGCACTGCGCAGCGCGTCGATCGACATGAAGACGCTCGGCCCGTCGGATCTGCAATGCTGAGCTCACGAGATCACATGAACGGCAGCTCGGAGCTGCACGTCATTGCCGAAGAATCCTCTCCATCGGCTTTCCCTTTGCCAGCTCATCGATCAGTTTGTCCAGGTAGCGTATCTTTCGCATCAGCGGATCCTCGATTTCTTCCACGCGAACACCGCACACCACGCCCTTGATCAGCAAACGATTTGGATGAATGGCCGGAGCCTGATCAAAGAAGGTCTCAAAATCCGTGTCGCGCTCGATTTGTCGCTGCAATCCCGCTCGGTCATAGCCCGTCAACCAGCAGATGATCTGGTCGACTTCATCTTTCGTACGGTTCTTGCGCTCCGCCTTCTGGACATACAGCGGATAAACCTTTGCGAACGGTGTGGTGAAAATGCGGTGCTCAGGCATCGTCGGTCCTTCAGATTTCGGGCTGCGCACTACGGCTCACCGCTCACCGGCGGTAGCCGCTGAGCCAGCGCCATCCGCTGCATGCTGTGGTCAGGCGTCGCGCTCGTGGGAACCGGCGAACTCAAGCAATGACCCCGAAAAGCGCTCCAACTCCTGCCGTCAGAGCCATAGCCAGGGCTCCCCAAAAAGTGACGCGCCAGGCAGCGGAAATCACAGGGGCACCGCCGGCTCGCGCGGCCAGTGAACCCAACAGTGCGAGAAACACGAGCGAGCCGCCTGAGACGGACCAGAAAACGACAGACGGCGGACAGAGGACAACGATCAGGAGCGGAAGGGCGGCGCCCACCGCAAACGTGCCGGCCGATGCAAACGCGGCTTGCACGGGTCGCGCCGCCAGAGTATCGGAAATGCCCAACTCATCGCGACCATGCGCACCAAGCGCATCATGTTTCATCAACTGCGTGGCAACCTTGGAAGCAAGCTCCGCGTCCAGCCCGCGCTTCACGTAGATTGCCGTCAGCTCCGTCTGCTCGTGCTCCGGGCTGCTGGCCAGTTCCTGTCTCTCCCGATTCAGATCGGCGCGCTCCGTATCGGCCTGCGAACTGACCGAGACGTACTCTCCCGCTGCCATCGACATGGCACCGGCGACGAGTCCAGCAATCCCCGCAATCAGGATCCCCTCTGAGCTCACTCCCGCGGCGGAGACGCCCAGGACCAGGCTCGCTGTGGAGACGATTCCGTCGTTTGCCCCTAGCACGGCCGCCCGGAGCCAACCGACCCGATGAGTTCTATGTCTCTCGACATGCTTCACGTGATCCATCCCTCTGGCGGGGAACCGATGAGGACGCCGAACGGATCTCCGCATCAGCCGCGCGGCCCACTCCATATGGTAGCGCACCGCAACACTGCGACGCGGGCAGCGTCCGCGCTAGCAAGTTGGGCGGCTGAGGGCGTACGTGCCCGACCCCGGGCCCGTGCGAAACACCGCGCTGTACCGCAGTCACTGGTCCGAATCGACGAAGGCCTCAGCGATCGCCCCCGCCTGTTTCTCGTTGAACGTCGCGAATCCGAGGTTGGTGAGGATAACGACCCCGACGCGTTCCCGTGGGTAGAAGAGGACCATGGCCCGGCCGCCGGTGACCGCTCCCCCGTGGTGGAGGAAGGTCCGCCCCTTGCCATCAGTGGCCACGCGCCATCCAACCCCTACGGAGATCGGCTTGCCTTCCAGCGTCTGCTGTGGCGTCGCGATTGCGGCACGCGACGCCGCCGAAAGGAAGCGGTCGCCGCTCATCGCTGCCAGGAAGCGGGCGAGATCGCGTGCCGTCGTCACCGCTGCGCCAGCCGGGAGGCGGTCGGTGAGATCGACCGCCGGCGCGACCACGGGTCCCTCTTTGCTGTTGTCGTACAGCGTCGTCGTCACCGCGTCTCGTGCGAATGTCGTCTCAGTCATCTTCAGGGGACCAGTCACCAGCTCCCGCATCGCGTCATCGAAGTCCTTCCCGGTCACCTGTTCGATCACCGCTCCAAGAATGTTGTAGCCGTATGTCGAGTAGGTGTACTTCTCGCCCGGTTTCGAGAGGAGTGGGTCGTTTGCGAACCGCGTCAGAGAGGACCTGGCATTCGGGAAGTGTTCATGGTTCAGGAACTCCGACCCTGAGTAATGCCGGATCCCGCCGAGATGTCCCGCCAACTGACGAAGTGTGATCTCACCGTGAGGAAAGTCGGGAAGAGTGGTGCGAACCGGATCGTCGAGCCGAAGCCGCTGCTGATCCGCGAGGCGCAGCAACGCAGCCGCCGTGAGCATCTTCGTGACGCTGCCCACGCGGAAGCGTGTCTCGGCCCGAACCCCCACCGCGGAAGCGAGGTCGGTCACGCCGAAGGTGTCATGCCAGACCGAGCGATCGCCCATTGTGACTGCGATCGCTGCGCCTGGAATCCGATCCTTTTCGACGAGCGCGCGCATCGTCGCCGTGGAGGCTTCGATCGCGCTGGCGTAGTCCCCGCTTGGCGCCGATGCGCAAGCAGTTGCGAGCAGAGCGGCGAGAATGAATCGGTGCATCAGTAACGGATACGACGGCGTCAGGCGAAAGTTGCGAGTCGTTGCGCTCGACACCCGTTCATTTGAGCCGCCTAACGCGCTGGCGTTCACCTGCGGCGCGCGCAGCGCGCTGTCAGGTGCAACGCCCACTAACGGTTCTTGGTCTGGAGCGCGATGCGTCCGTTCACATAGTCCAGCGTCAGTACAAAATGTTGGAGGATCGCGTTCCCAACGTTCCCCTCCTCCTGACCAGATCGCTGACGTTCCTTGTGTCTGAAAACTACCTCTTGAGCCCCGAGTTCGAAGGGGCCGAGCCGTACTGATTCGACCCGGCCTTTCTTAACGCCTTCTTCCCCTCGGGCGCCGACCACAGACGAGGTCTCGGCCCGCGCCAGTTCCTCTCCCGACTCCAGGCCCTCTACTGCCCAGGGATATAGCTCCAGCGCTAAGCTGGACCCCGTATCGAGAGTAACCTTTACCGGTAGTCCGTTGACTGAGACCGCCTCGATGAGAGGGATCGTCCCGCCTTACGGATTGCCGCCTGTGTCCAGGAACATGTTGAAAGGTCCCTCGCCATTCATCCACACCTCAAAGATGGCCTGGTTCCGGACGAACGCGAGGGGAATCTGGGTAACAGGTTGAACTGTTGCCTCACCGATGTGCCGATCCCCGTCTACACGAACAGTACTGGCTGGTGGATGACATGCGGCGAGGAGTCCCGCTGCTGGCAACACGAGGAATAGCAATCTCAAGCGAGTAGCCCTCGGAGGGATCTCGTAGGAATTCAGGTGTCCAACTCAGTAGCGGTGGCTCCCAAGCAAGACTGACCGATCCTTCGCGAATTACGATTGCATCGGGTTCCGGGTACTCACGGAAGCCCTCAAAGCCTATCCTGGCGAGCTTCCATTCGGAATTCGACAGCAGCAGCGGTTGACTGTGAGCGATTTGGGGCGCAGGGAAGCAGAAGGTAGCGACGCGTTCTTCCCATGATCGCCTGACTACGAGTCGTGTTACAGCGAGCAGCACGATCAGTGTGCCAACTGCCAGCAGCATGAGCGACGTTCGTCGGTCAACGCGATTCTGCCCGTCTAACGCTCGGCATCAGCGGCGGCGCGCAGCGCCGTCCACTGCATGCCATTGTTAGGCGTATGCTCTCCTCTCAGACGGGCTTGATGTTCTGGTTCATCCGGAAGAGGTTCGTTGGGTCGTACTTCTTCTTGAGCTCCACGAGCCGCTTGTACGTCGCACCATAGGCGTCAGCGATGCGGCCCGTCTCCTCCTCGGTGAGGAAGTTGATGTACGCGCCCCCGCTGGCGAACGGCTGCGAC
>JBHEOL010000067.1:0-6173 GCA_046261635.1 Thermoanaerobaculia bacterium
CCCTTCTTGATCACCACGGAAAGCGAGGTCCATTTGAAGGGAACCAAAGAACTTCCCCCCTCCCCCACCCGTACTTCCTGATGAGCGTCTCCGGCACCCGTTTTCCGCTTGTTTCATCCGTTCCGCCGTCCGGGACGTTAGAATCGTCATCACAAGGGAGCTTCCATGAATCATTCCGTGCGGCGCGTGAGCCTCATCCTCACCTCGGTCCTCGTTTTCTCGGCTCTGGCCGGCGGCGTCTGGGACACCGCCCTCGCCTCGGGGAAAGAGAGCGCGCTCTCGTCCCGTCTGCGCGAGTACACCGAGGTCGTGGCCGCGATCGAGGAGTGGTCCGCGGATGAGGTCGAGCGGGATGAGCTGGTATTCAGCTCGGTCGACGGGATGATCCGAACGCTCGATCCCCATTCGAGCTTCTTCGCCCCGGTCGAGTACTCCGACGTCCGCGACAAGCAGGCCGGCAGCTACTACGGGGTCGGGCTGCTGGTTTCCCAGCGGGATGGACGCGTCGTGGTCATCACCCCGATGGAGGGAGGCCCGGCGGGGCGGGCAGGCGTGCGGGCAGGCGACGTGATCGCCGGCGTGGACGGGAAAGACACGACCGAGATCAATTACGACCGAGTGACGGAGCTCCTCCGAGGGCCGAGCGGAACATCGGTCGAAGTGACTGTCCGGCGCGAAGGCTACGACGAGCCGCTGTCATTCAAGGTGACCCGCGAGGCGATCAGCACGAAAGCCGTTCCCGCCTCGTTCATGCTGGATTCCGACACCGGGTATGTCCGGGTCACCGATTTCACGAGCACGACGGAGCGCGAATTCGACGTCGCGCTGGAGACATTGACCGCCGAAGGGATGAAGCGGGTCGTCGTCGACCTCCGGGGCAACGGCGGCGGTGTGCTCGATGCGGCGATCGCGATCGCGGACCGCTTCCTCACCAAGGGCCAGCTCGTCACCTACATGCGCGGGGTCACGCCCGACTCCAATGTCGACTTCCACGCGCCGGGCGAGAAGCCGCGGCTCGAGATCCCGGTCGTCGTGCTCGTCGATCACGGAAGCGCCTCCGCCTCGGAGATCGTCGCGGGAGCGATCCAGGATCACGACCGCGGCCTCGTCGTCGGCGATACGACGTGGGGCAAGGGCCTGGTTCAGAGCGTCTACGCCCTCCGCTACGGCGCCGGACTCGCGCTCACCACCGCGCGCTACTACACGCCGAGCGGACGCAACATCCAGCGCGACTACTCCTCGCTTTACGATTACTTCTCCTCGGAGGAGACGAATGCCGCGGGCCGGCCGGACAGGTTCGAAACGGCCACCGGGCGGACCGTGTACGGCGGAGGCGGAATCCGCCCCGATCTCGAGGTCGCCCGCATCGAGCGCCCCCGCTTCGCGCAGCTCCTCGAAGCGAGAAGCGTGACCTTCGACTTCGCCGTCGCATGGCACGCGCGCCACGAGAACGACCCCGCCACGATCACGCCGGAGATGCTGCTCGAGCTCGAGCGCCTCGCCACCGAGCGCGAAATCGCCGCGCCGGAAGAGATCGTCCTCGCATTCGCCGACCCCGAGCTGCGGCCCGAGCTCGAGCGGATGCTCAGCGCCGAGATCACCTCCGTCCGCGACGGCTACGCCGCCTCCTACCCCTGGCGCCTCAAAGGCGACAACCAGATCGAGGCCGCGGTCAAGGCTCTCCCCGACGCCGCACGCCTGGCCGCCAAGGCCGCGGGCACCGCGAAATCGATTCTCGCCCGAACGCCGCAGAATCCCGCTGCGGACACTGCGTCGAAGATCTGATCCGGTCGGGGCTTTGTGGCCGCGGTTCTTTACCGCGGCTTGTTGTTTCAGAGCGCGGTCGCCCGCGAAGCGGTGTGAAGTTCCTCTGATGCCGGATTCTTACTGCGCCCCTCGAAGAGCGGTCGTGGGGCCGCGGAAAAGATCCGCGGCCACTGGGCTCCGCCGGCTCAGGCTGGGCGGCGGACGAAGATGTCGCGGGCGATGTCTTCCTCGAGCGCGACCGTCGTCTCACCGCAGCCGACCACGACGGCCGGTCTTTTCTGGACAAGGCGGATCGGGCTGCCGGGGGCGATGCCGAGGGTCGAGAGACGCGTGAGCCTTGCCGCGGAGGCCGGGGCGATGAAGGCGATCGTTCCCTCGCGACCCGGCTCCATGTCCGAAAGCCTGCCGATCAGCGGATCGACCTTCCGGTCGAACTTCCGGCAGCACTCCCCCTGGGGGATCGGATGGCCATGCGGGCACTTCGGCGGATGGCCGAGAAACGTGCAGACCCGGTTGACCACGGACTCGGAGAGCATGTGCTCGAACTCACACGCCGAGGCTTCGGATTCCTCGAGGTCGGCGCCGAGAACCTCCGAGAACAACACCTCGGCGAGCCTGTGGCGGCGGACGATCCCCCTGGCTCGCTCCACTCCCGCAGGAAGGAGGTCGATGACGGGGTCGAGCCGCACGAGTCCTTCGGTGCGGAGCTCCTCGAGTCCGGCCCGAACCGCTTCGGGATTGCCGTTGAGTCCGAGGTCCGCGGCGGTCTGCGCCACCTTGCCGTCTTCGCGGCGATACCAGAGTTGCTCGAGAATCTCGTCCTTGATCGGGTGAATCATCGGGGAATCCTTTCGCCCGCTTCCGGGTGGGGAGTGAGCCAGCGACGCAGCAGCCCGGCGACGAATCCGTCGTCGACGAACTCGTAGAAGCAACGCGGGCAGCGAATCATCGAGCAGCCGGCCGCCATCGGGCAGGAGCCGTGACAATCGGCGCCGTCGAACCGGAGCGAGCAGAGCGGGCAGATGTGACTCGAATTGCTCATGAGCCGCCTCCGAAAGAGATCGGGAGCAGCGGTAGAACGCGGCTCATCACGTAGCCGATCCCGAACGCGTAGACGATGATGAAGCCCCCCATCCACATCGCCGTCTTCAGGCCGCGCTCCTTGATGATCATGAAGAGGTTCGCGATGCACGGGATGAAGAGGGTGATGACGGTGAGCGAGACGACCGTCTGGATCGCGCTGAGCTCGCCGGCGCGCTGCATCACGAAAAGGCCCGCGGCGCCGTAGTCGCGGCGGAGGAAGCCGATCAGGAACGCGTCCGCCGCTTCGACCGGGAGTCTGAGCGCCCCGACGACCAGCGGCGCCATCAGCATCTGCAGCTTCGGAAGGAGCCTCGTGAGATCGGCGAGATAGAGGACGAGCGTCCCGAGGACGAAGAGGGGAACCGCTTCCTTGAGGTACCACTCGGTCCGCGCGGCGACCTTGATGAGGATGTTCGAGACCTTCGGCATCCGGATCGGAGGAACCTCGAGCACGAAGTCGGCCGCCTCCCCCTTCACAAGGAGCGAAGAGAGCCAGCCGACGAAGAAGATGGTTCCGCCGATCACGCTGAGCCAGATCACGGCGGCCCATGGGCCCAGCGGCCCGAGCATCGCGAGGATGACTCCGAGCTGCGCCGAGCACGGGACCCCGAGCGCCAGCAGCAGCGTCACGATGACGCGCTCCTTCTTCGTCTCGAGAATCCGCGTGGTCATCGTCGCCATCGTGTCGCAGCCGAGCCCGAGAACCATCGGAAGCACGGCCTTTCCGTTGAGTCCCATCTTCTTGAAGATCCTGTTGAGCATCACCGCGAGGCGCGGGAGGTACCCGGAGTCCTCGAGGATCCCGAAGAAGATGAAGAAGGTCGTGACGACCGGCAGGACGATCGCGATGGCGTACGTGAGGGCCATCGTCACGATGCCGAACGGCCCGACCAGGATGTCGTGAAAGAACTTCCCGATGACCGCGCCGCCGGCGACCGCGCCGGTCAGCGCATACTCGGACGTGAGCACGCCTTCCTCCACGACATGAACGTGAGGGAAGCCCGTGACCGCGTCCATGGCGCGGATGAGCCAGGGGTTGAGCATCCCGTTGAACAGGACCGACTCGAACCAGTCGACGACGTCTCCGGCTGCCCACTTGCCGACGAAGAGGTAGGCGATCAGGAGTGCGCCGAGGAGGAAGGGGATCCCCCAGACCGGGTGCATCGAGACCGAGCCGATCCAGGCGCGGACTCCCCCCTCGGGTCGCTCTGCCCGGCTGAAGACCTCGGCGAGGATCCGGTCGATGTGGGCGAACCGCTCGCACTGAATGCGAAGGCCGAGAACCTCATTCGTCGCCGTCTGGACGTCCTCGCGGATCTCCTCGACCGCGGCGAGGGCTCCCGCCGAGAGGGTGGCCTGCAGCCAGTCGCGCAGGCTCTCGTCGCCGGCGAGGATCGCAAGGGCCACCGCGCGCGAATCGACGGACATCGCCGGAAGGACCTTCTCGATCCGCTGGATCCCGCGCTCCAGGACCGGCGAGTAGTGGATCTGCCAGCTCGAGACTCTCGGAGCCGCGGCGGCATCCCTCACCTGGTCGAGATGCCACTTGCGCAGAGCCGACGCCTTCACCACCGGCGTTCCGAGGATCGCCTCGAGGCGCTCGGCGTCGACCTCGATCCCGAGGTCACGCGCCTCGTCGCTCATGTTGAGAATGAGCGACATCGGCACCCGGAACTCCGCGAGCTGGAGAGTGAGCAGGAGCGTCCGTCGCAGGTTCTTGAGATCGCCCACCTGCAGAATGGTGGCGTCCGGGTTCGCGAGCAGGATGTCGCGCGTCACCCGTTCGTCTTCTGACTGAGGGAGAAGCGTGTTGGTCCCCGGGGTGTCGAGCACCTCGACCTGGCGGCCGCCGAGGGTCGCGCCGGCCCGGGTGATCTCGACGGTCGTGCCGGGATAGTTCGAGACGGTGGCGTAACGCCCGGTGAGGGCCGAGAAGAGAACGGACTTTCCGACGTTCGGGTTTCCGACGAGGATGACCGAGGCCGAGATGGGATCGGCAGGTGGTGAGGGGAGAATCGGGTCGGCTGTCATGACGTAGTTGAGACTACGTCGCAACATTACGCCCCTAGTCGCTTTCCCCTTATGACATCGATCACATCCTCCCGTGATCCGATGCCCAATCCCCTACTTCCCCTTCCGCCACGGCCGCTTGAGCGGGGTTCCGTAGTCCGGCTTCGGAAAAATCCCCTCCGAGGCGCTCCTCACGTCCGAGACCGAAATGAAGGCCGCCGGCTGCTCCTCCCGGATGATCTCGAGCGCCCGTTCGTACTCGCGCCGCTGGATCACCATGAAGACCAGCTGGACCTCCCCGGTCGCCCCTTTCGCGGGAACGCTCGTCACCCCGTACCGCTTCCTGAGACGGCCGATCATCCCGCTGGAGTCCTGCCCGGTGATGACCCGGATCGCAACGTGCCCGAGAGCGATCTTGTCCTCGATCAGCAGCCCGGCGTAGTTCCCTGCGGCAAATCCGGCGGCATAGGCCAGAAAGGTCGCCACGTGGTCCAGGTTCTGAAAGATCTGCCGGATCGCGTAGAGCCAGATGAGGATCTCGAAGAATCCCAGGATCGGCGCGAGGATCCGGTGGCCGCGCGAGATGAAAATGATCCGGATCGTGCCGATCGTGACGTCGCAGACGCGCGCAACGAAGATCAGAAGCGGCGTCAGCAGCCAGACGTTGATCTGGGCGGAGTGATCGGTGAGAAACGTTTCCATCGGAACGGGGAGTCTATCGCGCCGGCCCGGAGCCCCCGGTCATCGCGGGAACGGCAGGGTCCAGATGAATTGGGAGAAGCGGACGAGAGCAGGCTCGGGAACTCTCCGGGAAGCCTCGTTGAGCTGCCCGATCTCTTCATTGATCCGGGCGAGCTCTTTCCCGTCGAGCCAGAAACCATGGCACTTGGGGCAATGGTCGAGAATGATGTTCGTCTCGATGTTGAACTCCACCTTCTCCATCTCGACGTCCGGATCGCGGGGACACGACGTGGGCCCGAACTCGTCGGCGTGAGTGTGGGTATCGCCGGCGAGCGTGGAGAACTCGAGATCGCCCACGGTGGGATCGGCGACCCTGTTCAGCTCTCCCCGGTCGACGAACATGCCGCCGCAGGTGTCGCATACGGCGACGCCGACTTCGTGATACTGCTGGTCAACCAGGGGGGATCCGTCTCGTGGACACTTCATGGCCCCATCTTAAGCAAAGTCTGTGCTGAAGTGAGAAACCCCCACCGGGTGGCAGAGGATCTTTTCCTCTGCCTCGAGCCACGCCAGGGGTTGCTGAAGGAACCCCCCCGGGGATTGGGTGTTTCGCAGCCGGCTCCGCGGAGATC
>JBHEOL010000076.1:0-3290 GCA_046261635.1 Thermoanaerobaculia bacterium
GGTGAGGGCTCTCGAGAGCGCCGCCATCGCCGGCGACGACTCCCTCCACGCCGGGACGGGAGAGACGCGGCTCTTCATCACGCCAGGATTCCGGTTCCGCGTCGTCGACGCGCTTCTCACGAACTTCCACCTGCCGGAATCGACACTGCTGATGCTCGTTTCCGCCTTCGCCGGACCGGACGCCGTCCGTGATGCCTATGCCGAGGCGATTCGGGAGCGCTACCGCTTTTACAGCTACGGAGACGCGATGTTCATCCCGCGGCGTCTCGACGGGGTCGAACCGTGGTGATCTTCGAGCCGCTCGGACTCCGGGCCCATGTGCTCGAGGACGAGACGCTGCTCGACGCGGCGCGCCGTGCCGGGGCTCCTGTCGGGAACTCCTGCGGCGCCACCGGCGTATGCGGGCGCTGCCGGGTGCGAATCGTTTCGGGAGGCGAGGTTCTCGGGCAGCCGACCGCGATCGAGCTCCGCGTCGCCGCGGCGAAGGGTTTCGCCTCCGACGAGAGGCTCGCATGCCAGGCGGTCGTGCGCGGCGACTGCACGGTCACCACCAGTTACTGGGGAAAAGCCAGGGGCTAGGGGCTAGGGGCTAGGGACTAGGGACTAGGAAAGTCAGAATCAAAGCCAAATTCCACAGCCGATTCCGTCTCCGCCCCCTGGCCACAACTCTCGCCGCTACATCCTTGTTTTGCCTTTCCCTAGCCCCTAGTCCCTAGCCCCCTGTCTTTTTCACCGAATCTTTGCAGCCGGTCGAGAACTTTTCCTCCTCTTCGACGTCTATGGAGATGAACCGCACGAAGAAGTTGAATGCCGGGAGGGCAGCATGAGTTTCGCCGAAATGAGACATGAGTCCGGAGTCGAATTCGAGATGGCCGAGGAGTTGATGCGGAGTCTCGGGCCGGGTCTTTCGGCTGAAATTCTCCTCGAGGAGTCGCATAGCATCCGGATCCGTCTGCAGCCTCGGCCGGGATGGAAGCTCTCCGTGGTCGTCTTTTCCCGCGATGGCCTTCGCCGCCTGGCGGCAGATCCAAAACGGAACGTCAAGGTCGAGTATCTGGCGCGGGACATCAACCGTGTCGGGCGGTTCCGGAGGGAGTATCACTACCCCCGGATGATCTCGAGTTACCTTCAATAAAAATTGCCGCTCCCCATCGGGCGAGCTCGGACCGGGGCTCGCCCGAACCCACCAGCCCCATGGGCTGTTCTCCTCCAAGGCGGCACGGCGGAAACGCCGTGCCGCTCCTTCCAAGTGGCGGAGGCTTCAGCCTCCGTCAATCGTCCCACGAGCGAAGCCCCATCGAACTCGCAGGGATCTCGCGGCGGAGGCTGAACCGCCACTTTCGGTCCGAACGAAAGTCCTCCCACTCGTGTTTATTGTTTGCAGTCCTGTAGCTACTAATGCCTTCTTTATGGAGGTAGAATCAGCAAAAAGGCTACAAAAGGGAGATTCATGCCGGACACCGAGAGCGTCGACGCGATTGACCGCCAGATCCTGGGAATCCTTGCCCGGGATGGGCGGACGCCCATCGTCCAGGTGGCCGAGCAGGTCGGGCTCTCGCGTCCGGCGGTCTCGGATCGGATCGAAAAGCTCGAGCGCAGCGGGGTCATTCGCGGATCTTCAGTGGTCGTCGACCCGGCGGCGCTCGGGATGGGCGTCACGGCCTTCATCTCCGCGCGGCAGTCGTCTCCGTTCGATCCGAAGGCTGAAAAGGCCTTTCGCGCTCTTCTCGGTCGGGACGAGGTGGTGGAGGTCCACACGGTGGCGGGGGAGGACTGCTATCTGGTGAAGGTGCGCACCTCCTCGATCGCGGCGCTGAATCTGCTGGTGAGCGAGCTGTCGGCTCCGCCGCTCGAGCTGAACACCCGGACGACGATCGTGATGGAGACGCATGTCGAGAAGGTGGGAGGCGTCCTGCTCGGAGGCAGCAGCGCGAGATGACGCGCGGCGCGAACGGATCGAACGACGAATCATGAAGCACGAAAAAGCACTCGCGTATCTCGCCTTCTTCATCGTCTGCACGGTCTGGGGCACGACCTACCTGGCGATTCGCGTCGCGATCGAGACCCTTCCCGTGATCCTCTTTCCGGGCGTGAGGTTCACGATCGCCGGGGTCGTGCTGATGGTCATCCGCCTCGCCATGGGCGACCGGTTGCCGCGAAGGCGCAGCGATTGGGCGAATCTCACGCTGATCGGGTTTCTGATGGTCGGGGTCGGAAATCTGTCGGTCGTGTGGGCCGAACAGTTCGTCACGAGCGGATTCGCCGCCCTGCTGGTCGGAACGGCCCCTTTCTGGATGGCCGCGATGGAATCGCATCGCGAGGGGGGGCCGGCGATCGAAAAGCGAAGAGTCGCCGGGATGCTCGTCGGCTTCGCTGGCGTGATCGTCCTGGTGCTGCCGGAACTGATGGGCTCCAGGTTCGACCGGAACTTCCTTCTGGGAGTCATAGGCATTCAACTCGCGACGATCGCCTGGAACTTCGGGTCGCTCCGGTCGAAGTACCATCCTCCGCAGACTTCCACCCTGATGTCGGCGGCTCTTCAGATGCTGCTTGGAGGGGGAATCGTCACGATCGCGGGCATACTTCACGGCGACATCGACGAGTTCCGCTTCACGACCCGGACTCTCATCGCGTTTCTCTACCTGACCGTCTTCGGATCGATCCTCGCTTACGGCGCTTACGTCTACGCTCTTTCGAAGCTGAAGGCATCGACGGTATCCCTGTATGCGTACATCAACCCGGCGGTGGCTGTTTTTCTCGGCTGGCTCATCCTCGACGAACCGCTGGGGTGGAATGCAATCGCCGCGATGGCCGTGATCTTCGCTGGAGTCGCGCTGGTTCAGACGGCGAAGGTCCGCACGACGGCCCAGCCTCGCGTTGCCCCCGCGATCCTGCAGGAAGAGGAGCCCGTGGTCTGAGTGGCGAGGTTTACCGGGCGGATCACTTCGTCATTTCGCCCCGGCCGGCATCTGATCCGTGACGTTCGCGATGGCGAGAAGCAGGGTGTCGAGCTGATACGGCTTCCGCAGAAACTCCACCCCCGGGCGAAGGAACCGCTCGAGAGCGGCCAGATCCTGATGGCCCGATGAAAAGACGATGCTGAGCCCGGGATATCTCCGCTCGATGACGTGGAACAGCTCGACTCCGCTCATGTCGGGGAGCCCGACGTCGAGAATCACGGCATCGGGGCGTCCCTGGGCGAGCTGCTCGAAGCCTTCGGCGCCGGTTCTCGCGCTCCTGACCGTGATGCCCTCGAGCTCGAGGATTGCCGAGATTCCCTCGCGCACCTG
>JBHEOL010000077.1:0-7222 GCA_046261635.1 Thermoanaerobaculia bacterium
TCATCATCATCATCCTGCTGTCGGTTGCGATGAACCTGATCCTGAGCCCGCGGATCGATTTCGAGACGCAGATGCGCGAGCAGTTCGCCGAACGAGGAATGACCGAGCAGCAGATCGACGATGCGATGGAGAACGTAGCGAAATTCCAGAAGTTCAGCGCCTGGTTCGCCCTCGCATTCTCGGTCGTCACGCTGGTGCTGATCGCGGCCCTGTTCCTGCTCATTGCGAAGGTGTTCGGAGGGGAGGGAACCTACAAGCAGTTCCTTTCGGTGACCGAGTATGCATGGATGCCGCAGATCCTCAAGGCTCTGCTGCTCACACTGCTGGTGTGGCGCGCCGGCAAGGTCGATTCGGTTTCACTGCAGACCCTGCTCAAGTCGAACCTGGGATTTCTGGCCGATCCGGCGGAGGCTCCGGCTCTGTTTGCGCTCCTCAGCAGCATCGACGTCTTCAGTTTCGCAACGATCGGCCTGATGGCGATCGGCTACGGACATGCCTCGCGCATGGGAACGAGAAAGATGGCGGTCGCCGTCGTCGTTGTCTACGCAGTGTGGGTCGGCATCCGCACAGGGTTGGCCGCGCTTCAGGGATGAGGAGAGGGAACCTTCGTTGAAGAGGAACATCGGAATCATCGCCGGAGTCATCGTTCTGATCGGGATCGTGATCGCCAGTCTGCTGGGCGGCGGAGAGACGGGCGAAAAGGTCTATCTCGAGCCGGTCACGCGCCGCGACATCCAGGCCGTGGTCTCGGCGCCGGGTCAGGTCGATCCGAAGCTGAAGGTCAACATCAGCGCGCACGTGATCGGAAAAATCGAGCGGCTCTACTTCGAAGAGGGCGATGTCGTAGAAAAGGGCGACCGGCTCGTCGACCTCGAGCGGGTTTCATTCACGGCTGCGGCCGATCAGACGGCGTCGATCGTCGCCAACAGGCGGATCGACGTCCGCCGCGCCGAGATCGCGCTCGAGAACGCGCGCCGGAATCTCGAGCGGGCGCAGAGCCTGAGCAATCAGGGGATCCTCACGGTGGAACTGCTCGAGAGGTCGAAGCTCGAATACGACACGGCCCGCACCTCCCTCGCCTCGGCTCAGGAAGCCGTACGGCAGGCGGAGGCGGGACTCAGGCAGGCGCGCGAGGATCTGCAGCGGACCTCGATCGTCGCTCCGATCAGCGGCCGCATCGTCGAACGAAATGCCCAGGAAGGCGAGGTCGTCATCACCGGAACGATGAACAACCCGGGTTCCGTGATCGCGGTGCTCGCCGACCTCTCCGAGCTTCTCGTCGAAGCCGATGTCGGCGAGACCGAAGTCGTTCGCGTCCGGCAGGGTCAGCGCGCCCGCGTCGAAGTCGACGCGATTCCCGGCGAGACCTTCGAAGGAAGCGTGATCGAGATCGGCAGCTCGGCGGCCCAGCGGACGGGCGCCCAGACCGGGATCCGCTATTTCAAGGTGAAAATCACAATTGATGCCTCCGACGATCGGTTGCGGCCGGGAATGACCTCCCAGGTCGAGATCATCACCGAGTCGTCGCCGAACGCCCTTTCGGTGCCCTTGCAGAGCGTCGTCGAGCGCTCGGAGGAGGAGCTCGAGAAGGGTCCCCGAGGAAGCGGCAGCGGGAAGGACGACGAAAAGCAGAAGTACGTATTCGTGGCCGATGAGGGGACGGTGAGGGCGGTTCGCGTGGAGACCGGCATCAGCGACTCGACGCACGTGGTGATCACGGCCGGGCTCGAGGGGAGCGAGGAGGTCGTCACCGGACCCTTCCGCACGCTGCGGAGCCTCAAGAACGGTCAGAAGGTGGAGGCCGACACCCCTGCCGACCAGAACCGTCAAACAGAGAGCGACGATGAAGAACAGGACGACGAGGGCTCATGAGCGTAGCTGATTCCGCAGAGACAATACCCACGCCCGACACCAACGGGAAGCACCTGATCGAGATGTCCGAGCTGGTCCGCGTCTACGAAATGGGGGCGGAGAAGGTTTATGCGCTCCGCGGCGTGAACATGACGGTGGACCACGGCGAATATGTCGCAGTCATGGGTCCTTCCGGCTCGGGAAAGTCGACCCTGATGAATATCATCGGCTGTCTCGACACCCCGAGCTCCGGAAAGTATCTGCTCGACGGGATCCCGGTCGAGACGATGAACGAGGACGAGCTGGCGGCCATTCGCAACAAGAAGGTCGGCTTCGTCTTCCAAACGTTCAATCTGCTCGCGCGAACCACGGCGCTCCACAACGTCGAGCTCCCCCTCATCTACGCCCGCATGCCGCGAGCGGCGAGACGGGAGCGCGCCGAGAGGGCCCTGTTCGAGGTCGGGCTGCAGGATCGGATGCATCATCAGCCCAACGAGCTCTCGGGCGGCCAGAGACAGCGCGTCGCGATCGCCCGCGCCCTGGTCAACGATCCCTCGCTCCTTCTCGCCGACGAGCCGACCGGAAACCTCGACTCGAAGACCGGCCGCGAGATTCTCGATCTGTTCCGGGATCTCTCCAGCCGCGGAAACTCGATCATCCTGGTCACCCACGAAGAAGACGTCGCCAGTGAAGCGCATCGACTGATTCATATTCGCGACGGCGTGATTGCCGAGAGTTGAGAGGCGAGGAGGGGGAGGCGAGGGAAAGCCGACGCAAAACCAGAGGGAGCAAAGTGTGACACACACAGGGGCCACGTCTTCTCTGCTCATGCCGTTGCTTTTCCCTCGCCCCTCATCCCCGGCCCCTCACCCCTGATCATGTTCGGAGAAAACCTCAAAATCGCACTTCTCGCGCTCTGGGCGAACAAGCTCCGGTCGATCCTGACGACCCTCGGGGTCATCATCGGTGTGGCCTCGGTGATCGCGGTCGTCTCTCTGGTGCAGGGGATGGAGCACGGGATCGCGACCGAGCTCGAGGGTGTCGGCGCCACCTATATCCGGGTCATGCCCGACATGGAGAACCAGCGCCAGCAGCTCAACCCGAAGGTTCCGGCCCTGACGTACGAGGACGGCGTCGCGGTCGAGCGCGGCTCGCCCGAGATCAGCGCGTTCACGCCGATCATGTTCCGCAGCGCCAGCCTGCAGTACCGCGATACACGGCATTCGAGCACTCTTCTCGGAGTCGGCGAGAGCTACCAGGACGTGGTGAATCATTGGGTCGATCGCGGCCGCTTCTTCACTCCACTCGATCTCGCCGAGAAGAAACGCGTCGCCACGGTCGGCTCCGAAGTCGTGAGAAAACTCGGCATTCCCGGCGACCCGATCGGCAAAGCGATCCGTGTCGAGGGAAATGCTTACACGGTCGTCGGCGTGATGGAGAAGAAAGGACAGATGTTCGGCCAGGATCAGGACGACATCGTTCTGATTCCCTTCACGACGTCAGCCGCGATCTACGGCCAGGACGCCGTCCGGTCGATCATCCTCGACTTTCAGGCCGTCTCGCCCGACTCGACCGACTTCGCCCGCGAGCAGATCACCGAGATCCTTCGCGTTCGCCATGCCTTGAAGAAGGGCGAGAAGAACGACTTTCGGATCATCCTTCAGGAAGAGATCCTCGAGGCCGTCTCGAAGACCCTGACCATGACCTCACTCATCATGGCGGCCGTGGTCGGCATCGCCCTTCTCGTCGGCGGAATCGGCATCATGAACATCATGCTCGTCTCGGTGACCGAGAGGACGCGCGAGATCGGGGTCCGCAAGGCGGTCGGAGCCCGCCGGCAGGACGTGCTCCAGCAGTTCCTCATCGAGGCGATTACGCTCTCCGGCCTCGGGGGCGTCCTCGGGATCGCGCTCGGAATCGGCCTCGCCAACGGAGTGCGCCAGCTGTTGACGCGGTGGATCACCTTCCCGGCGGTTCACACCCCGCTCTGGGCCGTGGCGCTCTCATTCGGATTCTGCGCCGCCCTCGGCATCATCTTCGGGATCTATCCGGCCGCGAAGGCCTCGAAGCTCGATCCGATCGACGCCCTGAGGTATGAGTAGCGGGTGTCCTGTGGCCGCGGCTTTCCAGCCGCGGCGGGCGGGGGGGTGCCACGGCTGGAAAGCCGTGGCCACGGTTTACTTCGCGCGCTCGATGTAGCGGTTGTCGGTCGGGTCGATGACCAGCTCTTCACCGACCTCGACGAAGGGGGGAACCTGGACGACGATCCCGTTCTCGAGCGTCGCCGGCTTGTAGGACGCGTTCGCCGTGGCGCTCTTCACCATCGGCTGCGTGTCGGCGACCTTCGCCTTCAGCGTTTTCGGCATCTCGATCCCGATCGGCTTCGCCTCGTAGAACTGGACCTGCATCTTCAGACCGGGCTGCAGCCAATTACCGGCCGCGCCCAGTTCCTCTTCGGAGATCTCGATCTGCTCGAAGCTGGTCGTGTTCATGAAGTGGTGGGCGTGGCCGTCCGAGTAGAGGTACTCCATCTCGTGCGTCTCGATGAATGCCTGCTCGATGGGGTCGCCCGAGCGGAACCGGTGCTCGAACTGGTTGCCCGTGCGGAGATTTCTCAGCTTCGCCTGCACCATCGCGCGGAGGTTTCCCGGGGTGTGGTGGCGGAATTCCATGATTTTGCAAAGGTCTCCATTGAAGAGGATGACCATGCCGTTGCGGAGATCGTTTGCGTTCATCGAATTGCCCTTCTTTTCGCTGATTTGTCCGCCGCGAAAAGCAGGCGGAGAGGTCGGCCGCAGCCATCCCCGGCCGGGGAGCGCGTCCGTCGCCCCTCAACCCGAGGGTCCCGCGCGGGTATTCCTCGCAAGGAGCGGAGCGCGATCGAGAGGGAGAATGGGTGGGGACGAACCGGCATCCTCCTGCTGGCTGGGGCCTCCGGAGGCGGAAACGGGTTACAATCGTGAGACGATCCATTTTCCATGAACCAACGGTTTTCGAGGTGATGCTGTGCATATCAACGATCTTCTGAAAATTGCGGCCGAGCGGCGGGCTTCCGACCTTCACATCAAGGTCGGCTCTCACCCGGTCATCCGCGTTGACGGTGAACTGATCCCCCTGGTCGAGCTCAAGCGGCTCATGCAGGAAGACACGATCGCGATGGCATTCTCGATGATGTCCTCCCGGCAGAAGGAGAAGTTCAAGAACAACTACGAGATCGACTTCGCTTACTCGGTCCCCGGGCTGGGGCGGTTCCGCTGCAACATCTTCCAGCAGCGCGGCACGGTCGGCCTCGTTCTCCGCGTCATTCCGGTCAAGATCAACACCATCCGGGAGCTGATGCTCCCGACCATTCTCGAGAAGATCTGCGACGAGCGCCGCGGCCTGATCCTCTGCACCGGAACGACCGGCTCGGGCAAGTCGACCACGCTCGCCGCGATGATCGACTACATCAACTCGCACCGGACCGAGCACATCATTACCGTCGAGGACCCGATCGAGTTTCTCCACCGCGACAAGAAATCGATCGTCAACCAGCGCGAGGTCGAGGTCGACACGAAGAGCTTCTCCCAGGCGCTGCGATCGGCGCTGCGTCAGGATCCCGACGTCATCCTCGTCGGTGAGATGCGTGACTACGAGACGATCGAGACGGCGCTGACCGCGGCCGAGACGGGCCACCTCGTCCTCTCGACCCTCCACACCATGGACGCGACCGAGACGATCAACCGGATCATCTCGGTCTTCCCGCCGCACCAGCAGAAGCAGATCCGCCTGCAGCTCGCGGCCGTTCTGAAGTCCGTCGTTTCGCTCCGGCTTCTGCCGCGCGCCGACGGCCTGGGACGTGTCCCCGCGGCCGAGGTCCTGATCTCGACCAACTACATCCGCGACTGCATCGAGAACAAGGAAAAGACGAAGCTGATCAAGGACGCCATCACGGCGGGCACCTCGCAGTACGGGATGCAGACCTTCGACCAGTCGATCTACACGCTGTATCGCAACGGCCTGATTACGCTGGACGAAGCGCTCCGGCGCGCCTCGAATCCCGACGAGTTCAAGCTCAAGATCCAGGGAGTCCAGTCCACCTCCGACCTCGCACGTGAGGAGATGGACGATAAGCTCAAGGTCACCTCCGGCGACGACCCGTTCAGCGAAGAGTCCCCTTTCGACTTCGGCAACCAGCTGCCGTAGGCAAAGTGGCCGCGGCTTTCCAGCCGCGGCTCATGCGACGAAGAGCGGTCATCCGGGAAGGGACGGGCGGTGTTCTCCCACGATCTCCGACGCGCCTCGACGCCGGGGCTGGAAAGCCCCGGCCACTGCACGTGGCATACTCCCCCCGATGAGCCGCGAGCTGTCCGAATCCGAGCGCTGCTACGCGGCGGCGGTGCGCCTGCTCGAGTACCGGTTCCGGGCGCGGGTCGAGCTGCGCCGCAAGCTCGAGGACCGCGATTTCGATGCGAGGGCAATCGAGGAGACGCTCGCTCGTCTCGATGACGAGGGGTGGCTCGACGACGTCCGCTTCGCCCGGGAGCTGGCCCGCTCGCGAGCCCGCAAGGGGGTCGGCCCGAAGCGGATCTCGCTCGCGCTGCGGGGATTCGGGGTCGACGACGAGGCGGCCCGGGCGGGGATGGCCGAGGCGGCCGAGGAAGAGCCCCCGGAAGAGCGGCTCCGCGAGGCCGTCCGGAAGCGAATGCGGATTCTCGCGCGCCGGCACGGGGAGGAATGGCTGCGCGAGCCGGAAGGACGAAAGAAATTGCTGGCCTATCTGTTACATCAGGGATACGAGTACGCGGCCGTGACGGCCGCACTCGACTCGGAGCTCAGAAAGTGAATGAGAGAGTGCAGGACTGCTTCTCCTCTCTTCCCATCAACCATGCCGACGACATCTGAAATCAGAGAACAGTTCCTCGCTTACTTCGAGTCGAAGGGGCATCGCCGCGTCGACAGCTCCTCGCTCGTCCCGGGAGGCGATCCGACCCTGCTGTTCACGAACGCGGGGATGAACCAGTTCAAGGACTCCTTTCTCGGCCGTGAAAAGCGCGAGTACGCCCGCGCCACGACCTCGCAGAAATGCGTCCGAGCGGGTGGGAAACACAATGACCTCGAGAACGTCGGGCGCACGGCCCGCCATCACACCTTCTTCGAGATGCTCGGCAACTTCTCGTTCGGCGACTACTTCAAGAAGGAAGCGATCGAGTACGCCTGGGAGCTGATCACGAAGGTCTACGGGCTCGACCCGGAGCGGCTCTGGTTCACCGTCTTCGAGGGAGACGACCAGGTCGGCGCCGACGAGGAGGCCGAGCGCCTCTGGATCGAAGCCGGCGTCCCGAAGGATCGCGTCCTTCGTTTCGGCCGCAAGGACAACTTCTGGCAGATG
>JBHEOL010000123.1:0-13701 GCA_046261635.1 Thermoanaerobaculia bacterium
CTGGACACGGGCGTTCATCACCTCGAGCCGGTCGAGCAGCTCGTTGAGCAGGATCTGCATTTCGGAGATGCGCGGATCCGGAGCGGGCGCGGACGAGGTCTCTACGGGCATCGGCTGCGGCGCGGGCGCTCCTCCGCAGGCGGCGAGCATCATCACGAGCAGCAGGCCGACCGCCGCTCTCACGCGTCGAGGTCCTTCAGGCGACCCTGGGCGTCGCCCGCCCATCCGCTGTCTGGAAATTCGGCAATCACCCTCTCGTAGTAGAGCCGGGCCTCACCGAGTCTTCCGAGTCCCTCGAGAGCTCGTCCGAGGTCGAAGAAGACCTTCGGCCGCTGTTCGTAGGAGGGATAGGTCTCGACGAGATAATTGAGCCTTCCAAGCGCCGCCCGGGGGTTTCCCCTCCGGAGATAGAACTCGGCAACGGCATGGTCGGCGCGAGCGAGGCGGTTTCTGGCCTCCTGCATCCGCGCTTCAGCCTCCGGCCGGAGCGGGCTGTTGGGATAGGCGGCGATCATCTCCTCGAGCTTGGTGATCGCCTCGCGTGTTCTGGTCTGATCGCGCTCGGGGCCTTCCATCTGCTTGAACGAGACCATGGCGATCTGCAGCATGGCGTAGTCCGCGCTCTCGCTGGCTGGATACCGGTTCACGAAGTCGCGGTACTTGTACTGGGCCTCGATCAGGTTGATCGGATCGCCCTGCATAAAATACGTGTCGGCAACGCGGAGGAGTCCGCGCCGGCCGAGGGGGTCGTTCGGGTAGTACTCGTAAACGTGCGCGTAGAACTTTCGCGCCCGGCTCCATTTCTCCTGCGCGTAGAATTCGTCCGCGCGCTCGAAGATCTGCTCTTTCGTCAGGTTGGCGAGCTCGGGATCGAGCTCCGGCTGCAGAGCCGAACGCGACGTCGAACACCCGGTGAGTAGCGTCAGAATGGCGAGCGCGAATGCGGCCGCAATGAATCGTAACTTCAAGGCTTTCCCCCTCATACGGATCTGGTCACTGCCGCCTGGCGGATCTCTTCGATGGCCGCCGCGGGATCGGGACGGCCGAACACCGCCGAGCCTGCGACGAGGATCGAGGCACCGGCCCTCACGACTTCTCCCGCCGTCTTCGGATCGATGCCGCCATCCACCTCGATCGCCACCCTTCCGCCCCGCTCCAGGATCATCTCACGGAGTTTCACGATCTTGTGAACGACGCCGCGGATGAATTTCTGCCCGCTGAACCCAGGATTCACCGTCATGACCAGAATGTAGTCGCAATCATCCAGCGCGGCGCTGAGCGATTCGGCGGGTGTCGCCGGATTGATCGCGATCCCGGCCTTCGCACCTCCGCTGCGGATCTGCTCGAGCGTGCGGTTCAGATGGGGGTCGGCCTCGACGTGGACCGAGATCATGTTCGCCCCCGCCTCGAGAAAAGCGTCGATGGACCGCTGCGGGTTCTCGATCATCAGGTGGCAATCGAGCGGGAGGGCCGTCGCTTTCCGGAGCGACCGTACGACGGGCGCCCCGATCGTCAGGTTCGGGACGAAATGCCCGTCCATGACGTCGACGTGAACGATGTCACCGCCTCCCCGCTCGATCATCGCCAGCGCATCGGCCAGCCGGGCGAAATCGGCGGAGAGGATGGAAGGCGCGATCTGAACCTTCATGGAGTGCCTCCTGGCGGAAATAGCGAAGGATTGGGTGCCGGCTCGAGCGGCCTCTCCGCGGGTTCGGAGCGCGCGCTCTCCTGCCTGCTCACCACGAGCGAGATGGGATCGCGGGAGGAAACCGGCGACCCCGGAAGGGGAAATTGCCGGATGATCGTCCCTTCGGAGATTCCGGGGTAAGGCTCGAACCGGACCTGGGCCACGCGGAGCCCGCGAACCTCGAGAGCGGCCCGGATCGGCTCCAGAGGCTGGTCGATCACATCGGGCATCACCCACCGGACGGGCGGCAGCTCGACCCCGGCCAGCAGCGAGACCGGCATCTCGGCCGCGACCACGCTTCCGACCGGGGGATGGGTCGCCAGGACGCCGGGGGGGCCGGCCCGGGGGAGATCCGCAACGGGACCCGGGGTGAGGCCGAGCTGGCCGGACTGGAGCCGGGCTGCGCGCGCGGTCTGGCCGGTCACGTCGGGGACGCGGAGAATCAGGGGACCGAGGCTGGGAGCAACGATGATTCTCGTGCCCCGCTTGACCAGCTGCCCCGGACGCTGGTTCTGCCACACCACGCCACCACGAGGAACTTCGTCGGAATGGCGCTCACGCGACTGGTCGACCTCGAGCAGCAGGCCCGAATCGGAGCTGATCGCACGGGCATCCGTCAGCGGCTGGCCGACGAGCGCCGGGGTCGCGATGGATCTCCCGCGAACGAAGTACTTGAACCAGAAGTACGAGCTCAGGCCGAAGAACACGGCGAGAAGCCCCACGAATACGAGATTGTTCAGGCAGCCGCGCGCTCTCATCTACCCTCGGGTCGCTCAGTGCGATGGCGGTCGGCCTCGTACTCGGACTGGTCGTATTTTCGCTGGCTGCTGCGGACCACGTAAAGAGGAATCAGCGCTTCCCTCCAGACGTCTTCGACACGTTCGGCGAAAACGAACTCCAGTCCCTCTCTCAGTTCCTCCGGGACTTCGGCGAGGTCGCGCCGGTTCCCGGCTGGCAGGACGACTTTCCGAATCATCGCGCGCTGCGCTGCCAGGATCTTCTCCTTGATCCCGCCCACCGAGAGGACCTTTCCGCGGAGAGTGATCTCTCCCGACATGGCGACGTCGTGACGGACGGGCTTCTCCCCCATGACGGAGGCGATCGTCGTCGCGATCGCGACTCCGGCAGAAGGGCCGTCTTTCGGGATGGCGCCGGCAGGAAAGTGGATGTGCACGTCGTGCTCGGCGAACATGCGGTCGGTGATCTCGAGCTCGCGGGCCTTCGACCGCACGTACGAGTACGCGGCCGAGACGCTCTCTCTCATCACGTCGCCGAGCTGACCGGTCACGATCGTACGTCCCGTCCCCGGCATCCGGCTCGCCTCGATGAACATGATCTCCCCTCCGCTCGAAGTCCAGGCGAGGCCCGTCGCGACTCCGATCTCCGGCTCCCGCTCCGCGAACTCGTGCTCGTACGGAGGGTTGCCGAGATACGGCTCGACCTGGTCTTTCGCGACATGAAACTCGCCCACACCGTCCGTGGCGATTTTCCGCGCGATCTTCCGGATCACCCCCGCGAGCTTCCGCTCCAGGTTGCGGACGCCCGCTTCCGCCGTGTGTTCCCGAATGATCGAGAGAATGGCGTCGTCGTCGAACGTGATCGGCTGACCTTCCACGCCGTGAGAGCTGAGCAGCTCGGGGAGCAGATGCTTCTTCGCAATCACCAGCTTTTCCCTCTCGGTGTATCCGGAGAGCCGGATGACCTCCATCCGGTCGCGCAGGGGGCCCGGGATCCACTCGAGAACGTTCGCGGTCGCGATGAACAGCGTGTGCGACAGATCGAACGGGATCTCGAGATAGCGATCGACGAACGTCGAATTCTGCTTCGGGTCGAGGACCTCGAGAAGCGCCGCAGCCGGATCGCCGCGGAAGTCTTTTCCGATCTTGTCGATCTCGTCGATCATGATCAGCGGGTTCTTCACGCCGGCCTGCAGGTAGGCCTGGATGACGCGGCCGGGCATCGCTCCGACGTAGGTTTTGCGGTGCCCCCGGATCTCGGATTCGTCCGTCACGCCACCCACCGACATCCGGACGAACTTCCGGCCGATGGCATCGGCGATTGCTTCGCCCAGAGAGGACTTGCCGGTTCCGGGAGGGCCTGCGAAACAGAGGATCGGTCCCTTGAGCTCTCCCTTGAGCTTGAGAACCGCGAGAAACTCCAGCACACGCTCCTTGATCTTGTCGAGGCCGTGGTGCTTCTCGTCGAGGATCTGCTCGGCCCTGGCGAGATCGAGCTCGTCGTCGGTCTTCACCTCCCACGGCAGCTGGAAGACCGTGTCGAGGTGTCCCTTGATCACGGCATAGTCGGTGGACGAGGGAGAGAGAATCAACAGCCGGGAGACTTCGCGGCGGAGTTGCTCCTTCGAGTCGTCCGGGAGCGGAAGCGCTTCGACCCGGTCGCGGTAGGTGTCGGCCTCGCGATCCGACGGTGTCGATTCGCCGAGCTCGTCCTGGATCACCCGGAGCTGCTCGCGCAGGTAGTTCTCGCGCTCCCGCCGGTTGATCGAGGTCTGGATCTGCCGCTTCAGCTCCATGCTCACCGAGGCTTTTCCAAGCTCTCTCTGGAGGAGCTGGACCATCCGCTCGAGGCGCTCCCCGGGATGAACCGTTTCGAGGAGCTCCTGCTTTTCCTCGAGAGGGAGCGTCAGGTAGGTGGACATGAGGTCGGCGAACAGATCAGGCCCGTCCTGCATGTTCATCCGGAGGACGTTGAGCACCTCGCCCGAGTAGCGGGAATCGTCCTCGATCAGTCTCTCGAAAAGGGACATGGCCCGTTCGACGAGCAACTGCAGCTTCTCGCCCTTCGCCACAGGAATCGGCGCGATCTCTCGCACGCTGGCCTCGAAGTGGGGCTCGGTGCGGAGGTACTGCACCATTTCGATCCGCTGCCTTCCCTGAAGGAAGAGCTGGTAGCGGTCCTTCGAGAGCGGCAGCCGCTGCACGATGGCCGCGAGCACCCCGATGCGGGAAAGATCCTCCGCTCGCGGGTTGTCCTTGTCGCCGCCGATCTGACAGACCGCCGCAACCAGGTTCTGATCCTCGGGAAGACTCTGAAGGAGACGAACGTTGCGCTCGATGCCGACCTGGAGCGAAAGGACCCCGCCGGGAAACAGGACCGACGAAACCAGGGGGATCACGGGTAGTCGGCTCGGAACGTCATCCGCGAGCCAGTCATCGAGCGTTGGATCTTTCGTTCTGTTTCTGGTGGCCATGGAGTTCCGTGTAGCTGCTCTATCCTGTTCGGGTGTCCGGCACGGTTATTGTAGAAACCGGCAACCGCTCGCGCCAGTCTCAAACCTGGAAAGGTCACTGCAAGATCGATGAAAGAGCCAATCGAGGAAGCCGTCGCCGATTTCGTCGATCACGAAGTCGTTGATGATCCCGCTTCGAAAAAGGTCGATCTTCACGTCCACAGCCGATTCTCGGTCTTCAAGTACTTTCGCCGCGCCAACACGCGGGACTGCTACAACCCACCCGAGGAGGTCTATCGCCTCGCCAAGGAGCGTGGGATGACGTACGTGACCCTCTCGGATCACGACTCCATCGACGGCGCCCTGTTTCTGCTCAACAAATATCCCGATCTGGACGATTTCTTCATCTCCGAGGAGGTCGAGACCTACTTTCCGGAGACCGGCCAGCGCGTCCACATCGGTGTTTACGACCTCAACGAGGAGCAGCATCGCGAAATCCAGCGACTGCGCAGAGACATCCGCGAGCTCGTACCTTACCTCAAATCGCAAGACCTCATCTTCGCGGTCAATCATCTCTTTCAGAACTATCGGATGAAAAATGTCGCGTCCCGCTACATCGGCGAGATGATCGAGATGTTCGACGTCTACGAGGTGATGAACGGCGCGATGGCCTCGGTCCACAACCGCATGGTCCAGCAGCTCGTGAAGGCCGTCCGCAGCACCGGGCGGTCGATCTCGATGGTGGGCGGCTCCGACGCGCATACGCTCAAGCACGTCGCGAAGGTCTACACCGTTTCCCAGGCCTCCTCCATGCGTGAGTTCCTCGAGAACGTGCGCTCCGGGCGATGTTTCGCCTGGGGCGAGGAAATGCGGTTCCGCGATCTGGTCAGCGACATCTATGTCCTCATCCTCGCCTACTACCGCGAGACCGGGAACGATCTGAGGTCGGCCGACTACACGGGGACCGACAAGACCATCCAGATCGTCGGCCGCCTCGCGGGCATCCCGACGTCGATCTCGGGCCTCCCCGCCGCGATCACCTCACTCAACTACATCAAGCAGATCATCGTCTCCAAGGGAATCGAGATCCGGTTCTCGCGGCTCGTGGAAGAGATCGGCCTTCACCGGGAAGACCGCCCCTGAAGCCAGTCGTGATCCGGGGGGGGGGGGCGAAGACCGTCCACCCGCAGATCAGAACGCCAGCGAGAGACCGCCGACGATCCTGCGCTGGTAGCCCTCCTCGGAGGAGGGACCGTCCGCGAGCACCCAGCTGTTCCGGGCGCGCGCCAGGTCGACGCCAATCAGAACCCTCAATCCGAGCGGAAGCCCCAGCGATTGCGCCAGGCGAAGGTTGAAACGCTCGCTCTCCTGCGGCGGCCCGCCCGTGAGCTCCGTCGGCTGCTCGATGTAGCGCCAGGCGAGATGGACGCCCGTCCCGGAAGGGATGTAGACAGTCCGCAGCGATCCGGTCATGAAATGCTTGTCGGCCTTCGCCGGCAGGGTCCCCGAGGCCTCCCCCGCCTGAGCGGCCAGATCGAGAGCCACCGACTCCCCGAGTTGCTTCTGCAGACCCACGTTCATCGTCTGGTAGACGTCCCCGGGCGCGAAATGGAGAGCGTCCCAGAAGTCCTGGAACGACTCGTCGAACACGAGCCGCAGAACGGAGTCGATCTCGGCGATGCTCGCACCGGCCGTGAAGCGCGAGACCTCGCTCGTTCCGCTGGTGAAACCGATCGCATAGCTGTACTTCGGAGCGAGACTCCACGTCTGATCGAGAAAAATGATCGATGGATGCGCCGTCGGCAGGTCGAGGTCCTGCACCTTGTAGCTGCCGGAGAGCAGGATCGAGCTCGCCGGCGTGAAACGGATCAGCAGGCCCGACTCGGGCTGCCACTCGGTTCCGTAGTCGGTCAGGCGGCTGTTGAGACCGTACTTGACCACCAGAGCAGGGGTGAGTTCGTAAGAACCTCGCGTTCTGAGGTCGGCGCTGAGGAACGGGACATCGGCGCTCTGCCCGATGAACGATTCCTGGCCGACCCGCAGTGCGACTCCGATCTCGGATCGTTCGGTGCGATGGAGGTTCTGCTCGGCCTGGAGCTCGAACATCTCCGAGCCGCCCGCGCGCGGGCCGAAGAGATTCTCGTAGGCCACATAGCGCACCTGAACATTCGTGTTCGGACGGCTGAAGCCGAACCGGTGACTTTCGAAATCGGCCATGCTCGGCATGCCGCTCTCGGCTCCAAGGGCCCAGCTGTTCCTCACCGACGCAAGCTCGTAGGAAGAGGAATGCGCCGAGCGGAGAGCCATCGTCAGCCCGGTCGCCTCCGCCATCCACTCGCCACCCTCGTGAGGGGCCCCTTCGTCGAAAGTTCGGATCGCGCCCGAAACGTCGACCAACCATCCGTCGCCGAACGCTCCTCTGACTCCGACCTCGGTGCCGGCGTAGCCCGCGGCGGTCCCGCTCTGCGCGACGCCGGCCATCGACACCATTTCGCCGCTGAACCGATCCGGTGCCTCGGTGGCGATCGCCACCGTTCCGAACGACTCATCGACGATGCCGAGCTCCCGAAGCACGTCCGAGGGGATCGCTCGCCTCACATGCCAGATCGCGTTCCGGTCACTGTCCGTCAGGCTCTTCGCCTCCCGAAGCTGAAGCGTCAGTTCGCGGCCGCTGTGAATCGAAGGAGTCACGGTCGCCACCGCGGGAGCGAACCCCTGCTTCACCGCGATGATCCGGTAGACCCCGGACGGGAGGGGGGGCAGTTCGAAGCGCCCGCCCGGCTCCGTGAAGGTCTGGACGATGTATGAATTGGAAAGATTGAAGGCGATGACCAGGGCTTCGTCAACCGGCCGTTGTGACTCGGTCACGCGCCCCAGGATCTCGATCACGTCGCTCAGGCGCACTTCGGCACGTCCGCCGCCTGCTCCAAAGAGCATCAGCATGACCGCCGCTGTCGCCGAGAGTCGCTTCATCATTCTCCGAAGCCCGCTGCAGAGCCCCGCTCTGCTGCCTGCGGACCCTGCAAATTAAACCATGGTTCCTGCCATGATGCCCTCTTCCGGCCCGAAATGGGAGGGAAGCGGTGTTACATCTCGTTCAACTCTTTACGAGTTTCGCCAACACGGTGAACCCGTAACAAATTCGTCCGGGCACGTTCGTAAAGTGGCGACCCCATCAGGATCACGATCCTGTCCCCCTGCTCGACCAGCCCCTTTTGCATCAGGAACTGCTCGCCCCGCTCCACGATGTGCTCATGATAGTCCCCGACATCCTCGAGGACGAAGGGAAGGACCCCCCACAGGAGATTCATCTGGCGGGCGACCCGGTTGGACCGCGTCAAGGCGATCACCGGCGCCCGGGGGCGGAACTTCGACATCAGCCGCGCGGTGAAGCCCGACAAGGTGAACACCACGATGTAACGGGCGTCGATCTCCTCCGCGGCATAGCGGGCGGCGCCGGCGAGGGAGTCGGTGAACTCGTCGGTCTCGTAGGAAGTGTGGAACGGGTCCCTCCCCTGATGAACGGCCATCTCCGGGTGGCTCTCGGCCATCGTGATGATGCGGCTCATCATCTGGACTGCCTCGACCGGGTACGAGCCCGAGGCGGTCTCGGCCGAGAGCATGGCGACATCGGATCCGTCGAAGATGGCGTTGGCGACATCCGAGGCCTCCGCGCGCGTGGGGCGGGAGTGGGAGGTCATCGACTCGAGCATCTGGGTTGCGGTGATGGCGATGCGGCCGCGCTGACTCGCCCAGTCGAGAATTCTCTTCTGCGCGATCGGGACGCTCTCGGGTGAGAGCTCGACGCCCAGGTCGCCGCGGGCGACCATGACCCCGTCGCTCACCTCGAGGATCGACTCCAGGCTCTCGACCGCCTGCGCCTTTTCGATCTTTGCGATGACCTGCATGTCGCTCGAGCCGAGTTCGGCGAGCAATTCCTTGAGCGCGACGAGATCTTCCTTCCGCCTGACGAACGACGCGGCGACGTAGTCGACGCGCTGGGCGACCGCGAAGCGGAGATCCTCGCGATCCTTCTCCGTGATGGCCGGGATCGTCAGCTCGGAATCGGGGAAATTCATCCCCTTTCGCGACTGCACGACTCCACCGTAGATGACGAGAAGGCGTACCCGGTTCCCGTCGATCGACTTGACCACCGTCTCGACGAGCCCGTCGTTGATCATGATCCGGTGTCCGGGCTGGACTTCCCGTGGAAGAGGCTCGAATGGGGTCGAAATGATCTCCCGGTTCCCGACCAGCGTTTCGGTCGTCAGGATGAACTCCTCGCCATTCCGGAAGTGGACGGGCTCGGCCATGTCGCCGATCCGGATCTTGGGCCCCTGGATGTCGGCGATGATCGGCAGAAACCGGTCGGCCTTCGAGGCCACTTCCCTGACCGCTGCGATGGTCTGGGTGTGCTGTTCGTGAGATCCGTGTGAGAAATTGAGGCGGAAGGCGTCGGCTCCCGCGTCCATCAGGGCGCGGATTCCTTCCGGGGAGTTGGAGGCGGGGCCGAGAGTGGCCAGGATCTTGGTTCGGCGCATCATGTCTTCAGGTTGGGTCTGCAGGCGGCGGGCCTGACCTTCCCGCCGGAGCGCGCGGGCCAGGCCGCCGGAATCGCCCGGTGGAGGGGCTTGTTTCGACGGGCAGTATAATCGACCAGGCCAAACGGAGATTCTCGATGCGCACCTTGCTCGTCCTTGCTACTGCTCTCGTCCTCGCCGCTCCCGCCGCGATGGCGGACTACATCGTCGTCCTCAGGGACGGCAGGCGCTACGTGGCGAAGGAAAAATACAAGGTCCAGGACGGCAAGGCTCTGATCGCGCTGACCAGCGGCCAGACGATGCAGGTCGATGTCTCCTCCATCGATCAGGCTGCCAGCGAAGCGGCCACCCGCTCCGGCCTCGGCGACGTCAAGGTTCTCCAGACCGTTCCGACGCAGGATGCGGCTCCTTCCGGGCCATCGCGTCCGTCGCTCGGCTCCCTCGCGACGATCCGTCGTCCCGAGCAGCGGTCGACCTCCTCGACGAGTCCGACGGATGGCATCGGGACACCCTCGACTCCAGGCGCGCGCCTCGATCCCGGACTCGCCGCGAAGTTCACGGCAGCTTTCGAGAACGTCGGCCTGTTCGAGCGCTCGCTCGAGATGAGAACCGACACGGTGCTTCGCATCGATGTCACTGCCGACAACGAGGACCACGTCTTCAAGGCGATCTCGGCCACCTCGTTCATCTACGCCAACGTCCCTTCGAATCTGGAGACGGTCGAGCTGTTCATGCGGACTTCGACCGGCGGATCTTCCGGACGCTTCCAGATGACCAAGGAACAGGCTCTCGCTCTGGCAAACCAGAAGGTGGAGTGGTACGACTACTTCATCCGCAACGTCCTCTACTGAGGCTTGAGGCAGAGGACCTTTTTCGCTGCCTCTGGCCACGCCAGCGGAGTCCGCGCCACTCATGGGCGAGAGGCCTGAAGCGGGACCCGGGCAATCGGAGGTGTAACGCTTCAACCAGAGAGCGGAGGAAAGGATCCTCCGCCACTGTGCATCACCGCGTGATGACGCGCGCTTCGACCGGCTCGTCGTAAACGATCAAATAGCGGAATTCCCGCTCGGTCGGGCTGACGACCGACCGCTCCCCCTCGGCGACCACGAACGACACCACATCCCCCACGAGGCCGAGCGCTTCGGGCCTGGTCGCGTAACGAACCCGGATCGCCCTCGTGGTCCCTTCCTTGACGAGGATCTCCGCGTTACCGCGCACGGGCCCGAAGTCGAACGCTTCCGCTTCGGCGTCGACCCGCCCCGCTACGGCGACACCCGACTTGACCTCGATTTTCGGCAACCACGTCGCAAATCTCTGTCGTCCCTTGGGATGGACGAATCCCCGCCGAACCCCCCACATCTCGACCGGCCGTACAGAAAGCCAGTTCCACCGGCCAAATGGCGGCCGACCGAGAAGCCGGGGCCTTTCAGCTTCCTCGCGATCGTGCTCGAGCAGGGCGGGACTCCAGAGGCGGTGAAGCTTCCACGACGCGTCGCTCACCAGCCAGTTCCGCTTCATCGACCCGGCATCGATGGTCGCCAGGACGCCCCCGACGCCGCGGAGGCTCCGGACGCCGAGGACGATCCGGTTTCCTTCCGGGCGTGCGATTGCGGTGACGTCATAGCGGTCGAGCCATGGTCCTTCCCACGCCCCGCGGCCGAGCTCGACCCCATTGAACCAGAGCGTGTACTCCGGATCGGCCGCAACGCGGATGTGAACCAGCTCGCGCACGTCCGGCAGATCGAACTCGCGCGTCAGAAAAAACGCTTCCGGTTCATCGGCCGCGATTCGATGGTGGCTCCACAGCCACCAAGCCTCGCCGGTGATTCCATGAAACTCGTTTCCGTAGAACCGGACGAGGGTTGCCAGTGCGGAGGCGGCCAGAAGCACCGCCACCCCGATCGTCGCATAAAGGCGCGTCATCGCCCTCCGGTCCCGCGGGATCCCGTCGATTCTCATCAGTTTTCGAGCGTCCATCGGCTGCCGATTATAGAATTGCCCGGAGATGGGCGCCCTGATCATCATTCCGTCGCGGTGGGGATCGACCCGATTTCCGGGCAAACCGCTGGTGCCGATCGCGGGGCGTTCGCTGATCGGTCACGTCGTCGGGCGCGCCCTCGGGTCGAAGCGTGCGGGGGCGGTCTGGGTCGCGACCGACGACGATCGCATCGCCGCCGAGGCGTCGGCCGCGGGGGCCGAGGTGATCCGGCCGGCCGGCGAGTTCGAGACCGGAACCGACCGGATCGCGGCGGCGCTCGACGCGATCGAGAGGGCGAGCGGCCGAGCCTGGGATCAGGTGATCAACGTCCAGGGAGACGAGCCTCTTCTGGAGATCGCCATGGTCGATGCGATGATCGCCGAGCTGGAAAGCGCCCCCGTCGACATGGTGACGCTCTGCTGCTCCCTCGGGTCCGAGCAGGAGTATCTCGACCCGAACGTGGTGAAGGTGGTGATGGACGCGCGGAGAAACGCCCTCTACTTCTCGCGGTCCCCGATTCCGAACGGCGACTGGAAAATCGCGTGGCGGCACGTGGGCGTTTATGGATTCCAGGCCGAGGCCCTGCGCCGGTTTACCTCCCTTCCGCCCTCCCCGATCGAGCGCGCCGAACGGCTCGAACAGTTGCGGGCTCTCGAGAACGGTTTTACAATCCGTGTACTGGAGACGGATGCACCTCATTGGGGAGTCGACCGCCCCGAGGACGTGCTGAAGATCGAACAGGAACTTGCCAGACTACGCTGACCATCAGCATCACCGGGGGAACCGTTGAGCCGCGGGCTCACCAGCGGCAGGACGGACTCCCCCCACCAGAAGAATCTCCAGCGAAACCAGACAGAGTCGGCCCCTGGCGTGTCTCCCGACCCGTCGAGGGCGGAGGTATGGTCATTCCGGGGAAACAATTCCACTCCCGCACGCCGTTACCCGATGACAGGTCGCGAGGCTGGAACTCGACGGAGGAGCGCACGATGAGCACAAAGTTCATTTTCATCACCGGTGGCGTCGTTTCATCTCTGGGCAAGGGCATCGCCGCCGCGTCGATCGGAGCTCTGCTCGAAGCGCGCGGCTTCAAGGTGACGCTCCAGAAGTTCGATCCCTACGTGAATGTCGATCCGGGGACGATGTCGCCGTTCCAGCACGGTGAGGTGTTCGTGACCGACGACGGCGCCGAAACGGACCTCGACCTGGGTCACTACGAGCGCTTCGTCTCGGGCCGGATGGGGAAGAAGAACAACTTCACGACCGGCCGTATCTACCAGACGGTCATCGAGAAAGAGCGCCGCGGTGACTACCTCGGGAAGACCGTCCAGGTCATCCCCCACATCACCGACGAGATCAAGCAGTGCATCCGCAAGGTCGCCGATGGAGTCGACGTCGTGATCGTCGAGATCGGGGGAACGGTCGGCGACATCGAGTCCCTCCCCTTCCTCGAGGCGATCCGCCAGTTCCGCCAGGAGGCGGGGCGCGGCAACGCGATCAACGTTCACCTCACGCTCGTTCCCTACATCAGGGCGAGCGACGAACTGAAGACGAAGCCGACCCAGCACTCGGTCAAGGAGCTCCGGGAGATCGGCATCCAGCCCGACATCCTTCTCTGCCGCTCCGAGCGGATCATCCCCGATGAGATGAAGAAGAAGATCGCGCTCTTCTGCAACGTCGAGGAAGAAGCAGTCATCCCGGCGTACGACGTCGAACACATCTACCAGGTGCCGCTCGCCCTCTCGCGCGAGGGACTCGACCCGATCCTGCTCGACAAGCTCCATCTCCCGCACGAGGAGATCTGCGACCTTTCCCGCTGGGAAGACATCGTCCGGAAGATGCGTCACCCCGAAGGAGAGGTGCGGATCGGTTTCGTCGGGAAGTACGTGGACTTCGGCGATTCCTACAAGTCCCTCAACGAGGCACTGGTGCACGGCGGGATCGCGAATGAGACCCGCGTCAAGATCGTCTACATCGACTCGGGCTCGCTCGAGCAGGAGGGGTATCACGGCGAGCTCGGGAACGTCGATGGGATCCTCGTTGGCCCCGGGTTCGGAGAGCGGGGCGTCGAAGGGATGCTGCGCGCGATCCGATTCGCGCGGGAGAAGAAGGTCCCCTACTTCGGAATCTGTCTCGGCATGCAGTGCGCGGTCATCGAGTTCGCCCGCACCATGGCGGGCATGTACGGCGCCAACTCGACGGAGTTCGACGAGGACGCGCCGTACAAGGTGATCTACAAGCTGCGGGATCTGATCGGAGTGGACGCCCTGGGCGGGACGATGCGCCTCGGCAAGTATCCCTGCAAGCT
>JBHEOL010000158.1:0-5363 GCA_046261635.1 Thermoanaerobaculia bacterium
GGGGCTGGGGACAGACAAGCCAGAAACCAGAAGCCAAGAAGCCAGAAGAAAAGTCAAAGTCAGAAGGCAGAAGGCAGAAGGCAGAAGGCAGAAGTAATAGCAAAGGCAACGTCATCCTGAGGAGGCGCGCCGCTTACGGAACGATAACACCAAGAGCTGCCCGAGCTGGAGCGTTGATTTTGCTTTTGCTTTTCCCTAGCCCCTAGCCCCTCGTCTCTCTCTACTCGACGGGCTCGGCGACGCGATCGAGCAGTGCCTTCTGTTCGGAGATGAAGCCGAACACGGCGACCTTTCCGGCGGAATCGAGGTGCTGGGAGACCTCGAACAGGTGGATCGAAAGAAGGGTGTTCAGCCCGTCCTCGAGGACCGACTTTCTCTGCTCGAACGGCAGCTCGGAGATGTTCGCGATGAGCATGTTCTCGTCGAAGCGGCCGTCCTGGTCGAAGAACACGCCGTTCCACAGCTCATTCGCCTCGGCGTTCTGGAGCGTGGTCATGAAGACCTCGCGCGCACGGTTCTCTTCGATCGCGCCAGCCAGCGAATCGAACAGCCTGCCGAACATGTCGTTGTAAGTCGAGATGATGCGAAGCAGCTCCGGGGAGTCTTCGACGTCCAGGAACACGGGCGCGCGTTTTTTCTCCTCACGAACCTCTTCGATCAGCCGGGCGCTGACGAGCTGATAGAGGATCCGGAGCGTCTCGAACTCGGTGAGCGAGGAGTCGCGGATCAGCGCCCGGATCGATCTCGACCCGTCGATGAGATGGAACAGCTCCATTTCCTGGTCGCTCAGCTCGAGCGACGGGAGCTGGGCCTCGGATCCGGGAACGACCGCGTAGACGATCGCCAGGCTCGTGATCCGCTCGCGGATCATCGCCCCTTCGTCGAGGCGCCGGATCCCCTCCATGATGATGGCCGAAGTATTCAGGGAGAGGAGAATCCGCTCCTGAAGCTGCTCGTCGCTCTCGAAGAACGCGAACTCCCCCGTTTCCCACGCGAAGAGCGAGTAGACGATCTCGAGCACCTGGTTCTTGACGCCCCACCAGAGGTCCTTCGGGGAGATCGCCCCCATCTGAACCAGGAGCTTGCCGTGGCGCGTGTCCCGGGTCAGCCGCTCCCGCGATTCGAGGTACTGGTCTTCGCTGATCTTTCCGTTGCGCAGCAGAAACTGGCCGAGGGAGTGCTCGGGGGAGTTCGAGGTCGCGAAGACGATCTCTCCGCGGTTCCAGAAGATCGTGCGCTCGAGCTCCTCGTGAAGGAGGACGAGCTTGCCCGAGCGCCGCACCATCGAGACGAAGGTGAGGACGTCGGCAAACTGGACGAGGCTCAGATCTCCCTGCAGTGCCAGCCGCTCGCTCACTCGATCGTTCCCCTTCCCCGCTCCCCTGGCGCTGCCGCAGATCTCGCCCTCTGGGCACCGATGACCTCGACCAGAGCCGCGAGCGCCCGATCGATCTCGTGCTCGGTGTTCATCCGCCCGAGCGAGATCCGGATGGAGCTTTTTGCATCTTCCTCCGAAAGTCCCATCGCGAGCAACACTCGGCTCGGCTCCACGCGTCCCGACGAGCATGCCGAGCCGGTGGAGATCGCAATTCCGCGGAGGTCGAGCGCGATCTGAATCGCCTCCCCGTCTCCCCCCGGAAAGCGGACGCTCGAGGTGTTTGGCAGGCGCTTCGCCTCCCGGCCGTTGACGATCGCATCGGGGAGGGCTTCGAGCAGGCGCTGCTCGAAGAGGTCGCGCAGGCTCCGGACTCGATCGATCTCCTTCGCGTCGATCGTTCCGACCGCCGCGGCAAAACCGGCTGCCAGCGCCACGGGCTCGGTTCCCGCTCTCCGCCGCCGCTCCTGCGACCCGCCCCGGATCAGGGAGGCGAGAGTCCGCCCCGTGCGGATCCAGAGAGCTCCGACACCCTGCGGCCCATGGAGCTTGTGCGCCGCGAAGGAAACCGTGTCGGCTTGCAGATCGGCGACGCGGAGCGGCATCTTCCCGAGAGCCTGCACCGCGTCGACGTGAACCGCGATGCCTCGGGCCCGCGCCTCGGATGCGACCGCTTCCACCGGCTGGATCACACCCGTCTCGTTCTGCGCCAGGATCATCGCGACCAGCGCCGTGTCGTCGCGGAAGGCGGCGATCATCCTGCCGGCATCGACGGCCCCGTCGGGTCCGCAATCGACACGGGTCACCGCACAGCCGCTCTCTTCCAGCGCACGGATGGGCTCGGACACCGAAGGATGCTCGAGCGAGGTCGTTACAATGTGGGAAAGGTTCCCGGGTCCGAAGAGGCCAAAAATCGCGGTGTTGTTAGACTCGGACCCACCACTGGTGAAAACGAGCTCGCGGGGGGTCGCAGCGAGGTGTGACGCGATGGCGTCACGCGACTCCTCGAGAAGGCGGCGGGCCGCCTGTCCTTCCCGATGCACGCTCGATGCGTTGCCCGGGCCGAGACGCATCGCATCCGTGACCGCTTCGAGAGCGGCCGGATGGATCGCCGTCGTGGCGTTGTTGTCGAGATAGATTCGCATCGATGAATTCAGAGGACGGCTCGCCCATGACCCTGAGAATGATCGCAGTTTTTCTCGTCTCCGCGCTCGCAGCCGTCAACACCGGAGGCCAGACAAACAATCCGGAGCCCGCGCAGGCGGCCGTCTCCAGGCCAGACCCCACGCAGACTCCCGGCATCCGCAAACTGTCGCGGAGCGAGAAGCGGACTCGGACTCGCGCCCTGGCAGAGCAGTATCGCGATTTTCTCAGGGACGTCGAGCCGATCATCATGGAGGAGGAGCTCAACACCTTCCTCCTCATGGAGTCCGACGCGCAGCGCGATCTGTTCATAGAGCACTTCTGGCGGCGCCGCGACTCCGATCCGAAGACCGTCTACAACGAGTACCTCGACACCTACTATCAGCTCATCGAGGAGGCGAAGCGGGAGTTCCGCTACCTCACTTCCGACCGCGCGCGCATCTTCCTCGTTCAGGGGCGGCCGATGGAGCGGCTCGAGATCGACTGCGAGCGCTATCTCCAGCCCCTCGAGGTCTGGTTCTATCGGGGAGAGCGGCAGTTCAGCTCGGACCGCGCCGTGGTCTTCTATCAGCCGCGCGTCGGAGGCGGAGACTTCCGTCTCTGGCAGCCGCTCGGGCGCGGTGGGGAGGATCTGAAGGAGCTCCTTTCCTATCAGGGCGAGCAGGCCGGCGTGATGAACGTCTTCTATCAGGGAATGGGCGGCCGAGGCAGCATCTGGATGGAATGCCGTTACGGCGAGAAGGTCATGGCCGCCATCAACTACGTCCTTCAGAACCGTCTCGAGAACACGAAGATGTTCAGCGCCCCGGACGTGGAGGTCGAGGACCTCAATCGCGTTCTGCGGAGCGTCGTGATCGCCAATCCCGACGCGCCGAAGATCGAGGCGGGCGTGACCGTCCGCTATCCCGGAAAACGGGGCGCCCGAACCGCTTCCGAGCTCACGATCGATATCGACAAGGAGAAACTCCAGGTCAAGGATCTGGAGGGAACGACCTACTACAACCTCGACCTGACGGGCGAGGTGCTCAAGGACGGAAAACTGTTCGAAAACTTCCGTTACCGCTACGACTTTCCCGTCGCCGGCGCCCCGGAGAGACTGACGGTCACGATCGAGCGATTCCTCCGGCCGGCCGACTACCAGGCGCGGATCCGGATCGTCGACGCGAACTCGGGCGCGGAGGCGCTCATCGAGAAGGAGCTCGAGGTCCCCTACATCAGGGCCACCGAAGCGCGCCGCGAGGGCGAGCGCGCGGGAGAGGAGGCCGTCGGCAGGCTCTTCACCGAGTTCCGCACCGGCGAGTCGCAGCTCCGCATCATCCCTCTCGGAAGCGAAGCCCTCACGGGCCTGCAGACCATCGACACGATCGTCACTGGCGACAGGATCGAGGGAGTCGAGTTCTATCTCGACGGCCGCAAGGTCATGACCAAGCGGCGTCCGCCCTACAATCTCGAGCTCGACTTCGGCGAGGTTCCACGGACCCGGAAGATCAAGGCGATCGGACTCGACGCGAAGAACGAGTTCGTCGCCGGGGACGAGATCGCCGTCAACATCGGCAGCGATCCCTTCCGCGTCTGGATCGACCAGCCGCGCATCTCCAGGAACGTGAGCGGTCCGGTCCGGGTCGAACTCGACGCCTCCGCTCCGGAGGGACACAAGATCGACCGGCTCGAGCTCTGGCTCAACGAGGCTCGCGTCGCCACCCTCTTCGAAAAGCCGTGGGTTCAGACCGTCCAGGTCCCCGCCGACATGCCGGTCGGCTATCTTCGTGCCGTCGCCTATCTAGAGGATCCGAAACTGCAGCCGGTGGAGGACGTCGTATTCCTCAACAGCCCCGACTTCCTCGAGGAAGTCGACGTCCACCTGGTCGAGCTCCCCACCACCGTGATCCAGCAGGGCAAGCCGGTCCACGATCTCACGGCCCGCGCGTTCACCGTTCTGGACGAAGGGAGTCAGGTCGAGATCGCGAAGTTCGAACGGGTCCAGAACCTTCCGCTCTCGATCGGACTTGCCGTCGACGCCTCGGGGTCGATGAGTCAGAAGATGGAAGAAGCCCAGAAAGCCGGCGCGCAGTTCTTCAGGAACGTCCTTCGCCCCGGAGACCGCGCCTTCGTCATGGGGTTCGATTCCCAGGCTTACATGGTTCAGAAGTGGTCGAGCGCTCTGGCCGACCTCAATGCCGGCCTCTCCACTCTTCGCGCCGAGGAGACGACCGCGCTGTTCGACGCCCTCGTCTACTCGCTCTACAACTTCCAGGGGATACGCGGTCAGAAAGCGCTCGTCGTCATCTCGGACGGCAAGGACACCGCGTCCCGATTCAGCTTCGACCAGTCGCTCGAGTACGCGCGGCGCGCGGCGGTTCCGATCTACGCGATCGGCATCGGAATCCGCGTTTCCGAAGTCGACGTCAAGTACAAGCTCAACCAGCTCGCGAAGGAAACCGGGGGCAACTCCTACTACATCGAAACCGCCGCAGGCCTCGGCCAGATCTACACCGACATCGAGAACGAGCTCCGATCCCAGTACGTGCTCGGCTTCTACCCCCCGTCGGAAGTCAAGGCGGGAGACGAGTGGCGTACCGTGGAGGTGAAGGTGACCGACGGCTCCGCCAAGACCATCCGCGGCTACTACCCGTAGGAGAGGCAAGTCAGAAGGCAGAAGGCAGAAGGCAGAAGTAAAGACAGAGGCAGAAGTAAAGGCCAAGGCGAACGTCATCCTGAGAGGCTGTGAAAGAAACCAGAGGGGCCGCGCTGGTGGAGCTTGCGAGGCGAGATCAAGGAGCGAGGAGGAGGCGATGCGGTGGCATCGTTGACGACGAGCGACGCGGAGATCGCCCGCAACCTCCAC
>JBHEOL010000184.1:0-2738 GCA_046261635.1 Thermoanaerobaculia bacterium
CAAGGGGCTCGAACGCCGCTGCTTCGGCTCGGACGCCGCGACCGTCATCCAACTCGCGGGGGACTTCGTCAGGGGGCAGACAAGCGCCGGCACTGCCTCCTGTCTCAAGCATTTCCCGGGGATCAGCCGCGGGAGTGGCGATCCTCATTACGGAACCACGCTCGTCGACCTCTCCCTCGACGAGCTCGAGGCCGAGGACCTTCGTCCCTACATGGAGCTCGGGGAGATCGCTCCCGCGGTCATGGTCGGCCACGCGACCTATCCGCAGATCGATGACCGGCGCACCCCGGCAACCCTCAGCTACCAGATCACCACCGGCATCCTCCGCAAGGTCGTCGGTTTCGACGGGCTCGCGATCTCGGACGACATGGAGATGCACGCCGTGTCGGACCTCGGGACGTGGGAGGAGATCACCGACCAGGCCCTTCTGGCCGGCAACGACATCGTCTTGTTCTGCAGCCACATCGAGCGGGTGCCGGACCTGATGGAGCACATGAAGAAGCGCGCGGCGGGCGATCCCATCTTCGCCCCGCGCCTCGTGGAAGCCAACCGCCGGGCCGAGGAGTACCTCCGGTTCATCGCGAAACTCCGCGCGGACAATCCGCCGCTCCTGGAGAGCTATGAAGAGCTCGAGCAGATGGTCGAGCAGTTCCTGCAGGACTTCGACAGGGCGGGCGGCGAGGTCTCCCACGTCAAGCCGCTCCCGCCGCGCGGATTCTCCGACCGCCGCACCTACCCCCGCTACCGCAGCGACGGCACCCTCGAAGACCGCCGCGAAGACGATCGCGAGAAGGACGGCACCGGACCGACCGGCCGCGAAGAGTGGACGTAGGGGAGAGGCAAGGCAGAAGTCAGAAGGCAGAAGGCAGAAGTAAAGGCAGAGGCCTGAAGGCTTCCTCATCGGCAGGATGTGCACCGCGGAGCGGTGCCAGCAGGTAGCCGGGGTGTCGAGCGAAGCGAAGACCCCCGGTCAGCGTCGCCGCCCCGCGCGGAGCGTGCGATGCACCCCGGCAGGGGTGCCGCAACGTGGTGGATTGACCGCAAACCATTCCGGATTCGTGGACCATCGTAGCAGGGATGGAAGGTGTGCCACGGTTGATGAGGCCAAACCGTGGCCACAGTCAGGAACTGTTCCTGCAGTTGCAAGCTCGCATGAACGAAAAAGACGACAAGCAGCGCCATCACTCGGACGACGAGGCCTCGGAGCCGCGCGCGAAGCGGACGGGACGCGAGGGGACCGAGCCGGGGAGCCTCCCGGGAGAATTCATCAACGAGCAGCCGAACCGGACAGGGGAACCACCGGCGCCGGGCAAGTCAGACGAGTAGCATCCCCTTCTGCCTTCTGCCTTCTGCCCTCGCCCCTCGCCCCTCGCCCCTCAAAAAAAACGGCCCCGAAGGGCCGTTTTTTTTAAAAAGGTACGTCGTCGTCTTCGACGTCGGGTCCGGCCGAGGCCGCGCCCGCGCCCGTGCTGCGGCCGCCGCCGCCGCCTTCGTCATCGCCCTTGCGGTCGAGCATCTGCATGTCCCGGGCGACGATCTCGGTGCGGTACTTCTTCACGCCGGTCTCTTTGTCGTCCCACGAATCGGTGCGGAGCGAACCCTCGATGTACACGAGTTTGCCCTTTTTCAGGTACTGGCCGCAGATCTCGGCCAGCTTGGCCCACGCGACGATGTTGTGCCACTCGGTCCGCTCCTGGCGCTCGCCGTTGCGATCCGTGAATTTCTCGTCGGTCGCGATCGAAAACTTGGCGACCGTCGTGCCCGAGGGCGTCGATTTGACTTCCGGGTCTCGGCCGAGGCGGCCGATCAGAATGACCTTGTTGATGCTGCTGCTCATGTTACGTCTCCTCTCGTCGATACAAAGATGAAGGGTATCCCAGAATATGGCCTCGGAGACGATGCCGGTGTGGGTAGGCGGATTCTAATCGAACCGGGAGGAGAATCCGATACTCTCCCCCCGAGCGGGATACGAGGAGTAGATTGCGATGCAATGCGTGATTCAGCGGGTCAGGTCGGCCTCGGTGACGGTCGGAGACGAGATCGTCTCGGCCATCGGCCTCGGAATGGTCGTGCTCGCCGGCGTCGCGAAGGGCGACTCCGAGGATTCGATGCGGGTTGCCGCGAAGAAGATCCGGGAGCTCCGGATCTTCTCCGATGACGAGGGGAAGATGAATCGCGACGTCGCCGAGGCCGGAGGGGCGATCCTCGCCGTCTCGCAATTCACCCTCGCGGGATCGATCGAGAAGGGGCGCCGCCCCAGCTTCGACGGCGCCGAACAGCCCGAGCGCGCTCGCGAGCTCTTCGATCTCTTCGCCGCCGAGCTCGCCGCCAGCGGCGTCGAAGTGAAGACGGGCCGCTTCCGCGCCATGATGATCGTCGCGCTGGAGAACGACGGGCCAGTGACGTTTATCTATTAGGCCAGAAGTGAGGACAAGTCAGAAGGCAGAAGGCAGAAGGCAGAAGTAAAGGCAGAAGCGACGGCACAACGCCCCGTCATCCTTCGTCGGCTGCCAACACGCTCGAGTTCGACGACCACGTCCCGCGCCTCCTCAGAGGCTGTGAAAGAAACCAGAGGGGCCGCGTTGCGGGCGGGATGGCGTCAGATCGGCGCCGCCGCCGACGAGGCGATGTGGTTCATCGTTGAGGAGGTGGCGGCGTCGAGATGGCGTTGTCCCGCCCGCAACCCGAAGGGCTGGTGGAGGTTGCGGGCGATCTCCGCGTCGCTCGTCGTCAACGAT
>JBHEOL010000211.1:0-5088 GCA_046261635.1 Thermoanaerobaculia bacterium
TCCGTAACTCCCGAACGGACACCGTGATCAACGCAGCGGGTGACTATCCCGACCTGACCCGGGACATTTTCTTCACGCACAGCGACGTCGCGCAGGTGTCATTCGCCAGCGTCGTTTTTCCGGCCGATCGATGGGCGGTGGCCGCTTACTACCACCAGCCACTCCAGATCGAGACCGACATCAACATGGCGTGGGATTTCGACGCCCTGAATCAGCCGTTCGTCCGGGATCTGCCCTATACGTTCATTCCTCGGGGAGATCCGCCCGGGAGCGCGCTTCCGGTCTCGAGGCAGGAGTGTATCGACCTCCAGTTCCAGGACCTCGGATCCTGCACCGGCTTTCAGATGTTTCCCTTCACCACGCAGGTCGAGATGAAACAGGAGACGTTCGGGCTCGCCGGCGCGATCGAGCTCGGACGGCTCTCTCTCGGAGCTGGCGTCCGCTACCAGACCTTCAGCCAGGCGGCGCTCACCATCCGCTACGACTTTCAGCTGACTCCCCTGGAGGCCCTGATTCAGGCCACCGAGCTCGATGACGAGGGGAACGCGAAGGACGAAAACGACACGACCTTCACGGCCGGGTTCAAATACGCGTTCACCGACTCGTTCAGCATCGGCGGAGTGTACAAGCAGGGGGCCGAGTTCCCGACCGCCGTCTTCCAGGCCGTGGACTTCGGAGACTCCTTCGAAGAGGAAGCGTTCGATACCACCTTCCACGTCCCCGATACCGCCGGTCTCGGTTTCGCGTGGCGGCCTTTGCCGGCCCTCACCCTTCTCGGAGATGCCGTCTTCATCCGTTACTCCAATCTGACCGACGACTTCCGCTCCGCCTACACCGAGATCGATATCATCGATCAGCCGTACGAGATCGAGGACTCGACCGAGTACCACGCCGGCGCCGAGTATTTCATCGCGAGTCGCATCCCGGTGGCGATCCGCGCCGGGTGGTGGAGGGAGCCGGGGCACGGGCTCGAGTATGTCGGGCCCCTCACCTGCACCGACTCCCAGATCGACGAGTCCGAGCGCGTGTTCTGCGCGGCCAACCGAGTCCGTCAGTCGGTCATCTTCCCGGAAACCAGCGACGAGGACCATTACACGTTCGGAATCGGGCTCTCCTGGCCGCACTTCTCCATCGATGCGGCCTACGACACCTCGGATTCGTTCAAGGTCGGCTCTCTGTCGGCGGTCCTCCGTTTCTGATGGTTTGACACCTTCAGGGATCCGAGCGTACATTTCTCGTTCAGCTGGATTGATTTGGGGCCGCTTGCAACCAGCCTAAAAAAAGCTAAAGTCGCTGCCTGAAACGGTCAATTCTGACGGATCGGAAAGGGGCCCCACGCGAGTGGGGCCTTTTCTTTTCCGCATGGCGGCGTCGAGGAACCGATGCAGGACTTCGTTCAGACGCTCACAGACTCCAACATTTACATCTTCGACGGCGCGATGGGCACGATGCTCTACTCGCGCGGATTCTTCATCAACAAGTGTTACGACGAGCTGAACCTGCGGGACTCGGCCGCGGTCGTCGAGGTTCACCGTACCTACCTGAAGGCGGGAGCCGAGATTCTGGAGACGAACACCTACGGCGCGAACAGGCTGAAGCTGCGGGCGTTCGGCATCGAGAGCGAGTTGAGGGAGATCAATCTCCGCGGGGCCGAGCTCGCGCGCGAGGCGGCCGGGGGGCGGGCCTGGGTCGCCGGTGCGGTCGGTCCGCTCGGGATCCGGATCGAGCCGTACGGCCCGACCGGCATCGCGGAAGCCCGCGGCCTGTTCCGCGAGCAGATCGAGCCGCTCGTGGAGGGCGGCGCCGATCTGATCATTCTCGAGACGTTCGCGAATCTGGTCGAGATCGAGCAGGCGATTCTCGCGGTCCGGGAGGTCTGTTCCCTCCCCGTGGTCGCGCAGGTGACGATCGCGACCGACGGCCGGACGATCTTCGGGGACACGCCAGAGATGATCGCGAAGCGACTCGACCGTGCGGGCGCCGACGTGATCGGCCTCAACTGCTCGGTCGGCCCGGACGTCATGCTGGACGCAATCGAGGCGATGGCGTCGGCGACCGCGAAGAAGATCTCCTGTCAGCCGAACGCGGGACAGCCGCGCGAGGTTCATGGCCGCCAGATGTACATGGCCTCACCCGAGTACATGGCGAAGTATGCCAAGCGCCTGATCCAGAAGGGAGTCAAGTTCATCGGCGGATGCTGCGGAACCACGCCCGAGCACATCCGGATGATCAGCGACGCGGTGCGGCCTCTCTCGCCGCGTCAGCATTTCGTCGTGCTCGATCAGGAGAGCGCGACGAACGGCGGCGCCGGCGTTGAGCCGGTCGAAAGCGCGAAGCGCTCGAAGTGGGGAGGGCGCATCGCCAGGGGAGAGTTCGCGACGACGATCGAGATCACCCCCCCGAAAGGTCCCGATCCCTCGAAGATGCTCGAATCGGTCCGCTCGATTCACGCGGCCGGGGTCGATGCGGTCAATGTTCCCGACGGCCCCCGCGCACAGAACCGCATGGGGGCGATCGCCGTCGCCGTGCTCATTCAGCAACAGGTCGGCATCGAGGCGATCCTCCACTACTGCTGTCGTGACCGGAATCTCCTCGGCATGCACTCCGATCTTCTCGGCTGCGCGGCCCTCGGACTTCACAACCTCCTCCTGATCACGGGAGACCCCCCGCGGATGGGACCGTATCCCGAGGCGACCGCCGTCTTCGATATCGACTCGATCGGCCTGACGAACATGGTGAGTCTGATGAACCGCGGCCTCGATCTCGGCGGAAACCCTTTCGGAACACCAACCCAGTTCACCATCGGTGTCGGGGTCAATCCCGGCCATCTCGACCTCAACCAGGAGCTTTCCCGACTCGAATGGAAGATGAAGGCCGGGGCTGAGTATGCGATCACTCAGCCCGTGTTCGACGTCCGTCAGCTCGAGCAATTCCTCCAACGCATCGACGGCTGGAACCTGCCGGTCGTCGCCGGCATCTGGCCGCTTCTCTCCTACAGAAACGCCCAATTCATGAACAACGAAGTCCCGGGCGTCTCCGTCCCGGCGGCGGTCATCGAGAGAATGCGTTATGCGAACGACCAGAGCCGCGAGCACGCCCTCCGCGAGGGGGTCGCCATCGCGCGCGAAACCCTGCTCGCCGTCCGCGATCGCGTAGCCGGCGTCCAGGTCTCGGCTCCGCTCGGCCGCGTCGATCTCGCGCTCGAGGTCTTCGACGGCCTCGTCGAGCACAGGCCCGCAGGCATCTCCCCGTCGCCCTGAGTCGAATCACTGCAACGGGTCAGAACCTCGGCTCTCTTGGGAGCTCCTTTTCTTCGGGCTCGTCGCGCGTGGGGAGCTCGGGGATGATGCTCCTCTGAAACTCGTCCCGGGCTCGGAACAGGTCGAGCCGCATTGCACCGAAATCGATCACGACCCGGAAGTTCTTGAGAAAGTTCTGACCGAGGATTCCGTAGGCGGCGCTCTGCTCGGAGTGGTAGAGCGGGATGTTCTTGAACTTTCCGCCCCACGCGTCGACGGCGATCTCGACGTCCGACACTTTCTCACCGCTTATCTGCGCCCCGCCGAGTCCCTGAAGCATCGCTCCGTGGTATCGGACCGAGGAGCGAACGGGCGTTTCCCGGATTCGTCCCTCATTCAGGAAGGTGATCTCGGAACCCGTGTCGACGACGAAGAAGAACCATCCCTTGCGATTGATCGCTGCCTGGACGAGAGGCCGGAAGCCGACCATGAAGAGATTCTGCTCGGGACCTGGACGGCGGTCCGCCGGCTCGAGCGGCTGAAGAGTCAGGATCTCGCGGCCGAAATCGAGCTCGACCCGGAACTCCTTCAGCAGATTCGTCCCCAGAAGCAGATCCATCCGGAACGGTTCCTTGTTGTACACGAAGAACTGAAGCTTGTCGTCGGCCATGATGGCCACGGGGACATTCCTGATCTCGAGATCCCCCAGCACGAGACGATCCATCACGCCGAACTTCACGAGGATCGGCTCGCCGAGCAAGCCGATGAAGGTCCCCTCGATCGCGGAGATCGGCGCGATGCCGGTCCGCCTTGCCAGGCTTTCGGAAACGATCGAGGTCACCGCTCCGGTATCGAGGACGGCCGTCACGCGCGGCTCTTCGTTGACCGCAGCCATGAGGCGCGGTATGTCGGGCGATCCCATCTGCATGTCGACGAGCGCCGCGTGCCGGGACGGAAGCTCGTACACCAACCGCCCGGACATGGCGCGGAGATACTCGATGTGCCATTCGCGCACGCCGACTCCGTTCGCCCGCGCCATCTCTGCCCAGTCGAGCGAGGCTTCGAAATTGTTTGCGAGATATTCGGTCTGAGAGAGGGCCCAGGCCACGTTGCCGAGCGTCTCGAACGAGAGTCGCAGATCGACGGCACGGCGCAGGGTCCGCCGCGCTTCCTCCAGCCGTCCCCCCATCATCTGGGCATTCCCGAGCGCGAGAAGCTCCGCCGCGCTCGGGCGCTCCTTCGCCGCGATCGAATCCGCGAACGTCAGCACCCGACCGTAGTCGCCCAACCGCTCCAGCTCGACCGCGCTCGTCCCTCTCTGCCTCACGTCACTCGGCATGAGAAATACAGGCGTGATCGACACCTCGTTCTGAAGCGAGCACCCTCCCGGCAGGATCGCCGCGGTCACCGCAAGTATCAGGAGTCTTCGCATATTCTTTTCATCCACCCCGCGGCACTCACGCCCCGCCAGGACATCAGAAGCGGAAAGACTTCTCTTCTCCGCTCCCGAAAGGGCTCGTGTCGCCTGACCACCATACCGTTCTCGCTGTCAGGAACGCATTTTCATTCGGAACGTTTCAATCTTTGGCACAGAACCTGCGCGACCTCTGTCAACCCTTGGAAACCATTCCGATCATGAGCCTGAGGCCCCTCATCGCGATCCTGTCCGTATCTCTTCTCTTCGGCTGCACCAGAAAGAGCGATCTCGAGCTCCGCACCGAACAGTACGAGGTCGTCCGCGAAGGTTCTACCGATGCCCCCTCCACGGGCCTCGGTGTCCCGCAGACCGCTCCTCTGACCGACACGAACATGGATACCACGACCTCGTTCAGCCTCATCGGTACGGATG
>JBHEOL010000157.1:0-3677 GCA_046261635.1 Thermoanaerobaculia bacterium
ACTACCGCTGGGGCAAGCTCCACCGGATCGTCTTCGATCACCGTCTCGGCGGCCCGTTCAACGTTCCGCCCGCTGGCGGCGCTTTCCCGCCGACCCTTCCGGGGCTCAGCGGCATCGCGGTCGACGGAGGATTCGGCGTCGTGGACGCTTCCGCGCATAACCCGCGAGCCGCGACGCTGAACGGATTCATGTTCGGCGGCGGCCCGAACCGCCGGTACGCCGGCGAATCGGGAGGCGGCACGTTCCGCTCGGAATCGGTCCTCCCGGGAGGGACCAGCGGCATCATCGGAAGCCCGCGCTACATCAACATCCTTCCGCTGTGGCTGACCAACGACACGTACCAGCACACGCTCGAGGCGATGCCGCCGCTGCTGCCGTGGGGAAGAAGGAACTGACGCCGCTCGCGCACGATCCCTGCAGGGACGCGCCTTCGGGCGCGTCCCGATTCAATGTGGAGGAATGAATGAAATCACTGAAGATCATGCTTCTGCTCGTTCTGGTCGCTGCTCTTCCTGCGCTGGCTCAAGCTCCCGTCGACATCAACGTGTTCGCGTCGTGGATCGACGCTCAGGGCGACACGCTGTTCGATGAAGGAACCGAGACCCGCTTCGAGTCGGGCGACGGGTTCGGCGTATCGGTCAACTGGTTCTGGGGACAGAGCCTTTCGACCGAGCTCTCGGCCTCGGCCCTCACCATGGATGCCGGGCTCGATTTCGACGGATCCCCGCTTGTCGATCTCGGATCGGTCGATCTCACCCCGATCTCGCTCACGCTCCAGTACCATTTCGCGCGCGACTCGGTGATCGATCCGTACCTCGGCGCGGGCGCGGTCTGGGTGATGGCCGAGGACCTCGAGAGCGCCGATCTCGACCTGCTGGGGCTTGGTCCGATCGAGGTCGATGACGAGTTCGGTTACCTGCTCAATGCCGGTCTCGGCGTGCGCCTCACGCAGATGCTCGGGCTCTACCTGGACGCCAAGTACATGCCGCTCGAGATCGCGACGCGAGCGGCGGGCGACGACTTCGACGTCGATATCGAGATCGACCCGATGATCATCTCCGCGGGTCTCCGCATCCGCTTCTGAGTGATTCCTCCCGCTCCCCGGCTCACCGAGAGCCGGGGAGCGCGAACCGCCGTCCTCCTGAGCCGGCGAAGCACGGCGAAGGATCGCAAAATGCGAGAATGGGATCGGGCTCGCATCGGCAGCACGGCGGCGGGTGCGGTGAGCCAGCGGTGCTTGCCTGCACACGGATGCCACTCACGCATCCCCAACCCTACTCGTAGTGCGTCCACATCCGCAGCACTTTCACGATGCGCTCCCTACGGAGAACCTGGTAGACGAGCCGGTGATGAATGTTGATGCGGCGCGAATACGCTCCGGCGAGATCCCCGACGAGCTTCTCGAATGGAGGAGGAGACTGGAAGGGATCGGCGCGGAGGATCTCGAGGAGGGCTTCTGCTTTCGATTTCAGTCCCGAGCGGCGCAGTTTCTTCGCGTCCTTCGCGGCCTGGGGCACGAAAACCACACCCCAGGGCTTCACCAGTCGAGCGACTCCAGGCAGTCCTTCACCGACGTCTTCATCCCTTTTCGGATCGAGTCCCGCATGCCGGGAATCGAAAGAAGGTTCAAGGTCTCCTGGATTGCCTGCCAGTCATCCATGGAGACCAGCACCGCGTCGGCGCGTTTGCCGGTGATCTGGACGGGCTCGCTGGTCACGGCAGTCTCGTCGATCAGCTTGTAGAGTTTCGAGCGCGCTTCGCTGGCAGAGATCGTTTTCATCGCGCTATGTATCGTACGCAATTCCGTACGTGATCGTCAACTGCCTTTCCTCGTCCCTCAGAGCACCTTCACCTGCGCGATGTTGCGTCCTTTCGGATCGAAGACGTGGCAGGCGCATGCCATACAGGGATCGAACGAGTGCACGGTTCGGATGACCTCGAGCGGGTGTTTCTCGTCGGCGACCGGGTTTCCGATGAGGGACGCCTCGTAGGGGCCGGCGACACCTTTGTCATCGCGCGGACTGGCATTCCATGTGGTTGGAACGACGGCCTGGTAGTTCTTGATCTTCCCGTCCTCGATCACGACCCAGTGCGAAAGCGTTCCGCGGGGCGCTTCGTGGAACCCGACTCCTTCGATCGTCCCCTTCGGGAACGTCGGCGGGTTGAAGATCTCCTTGTCGCCTCTCAGCACGTTGTCGAGGAGCTTCTGCCAGTGGTCGAGCGCGACTTCGGCGAGCACGGCGGCGCGCACGGCCCGCGCCGCGTGGCGGCCGAGGGTGGAGTGCAGCGCCTCGGGGCCCACCGGCATCTTCGCGATGGCGGCCACGTTCGCCAGCGCCTTCTCGGTCCATTTCTTCATCAGAGGATCGCCCGAGGCGTAACCGACCAGGACGTTGGCGAGCGGCCCGACCTGCGCCGGCTTTCCTTCGAATCGGGGGGCCTTGACCCAGGTGTATTTCCCGTCGTCCTGAAACTCGGTCAGCTCCGGCTCGGTCTCACCCTTCCAGGGATGGAGCGGGCCGGATCCCTTGTACCAGGCATGCGTATTGTCCTCGGTGACGCTCTTCCGCCAGTGCTCGTCGCGCTGCGACGGGATGGGCCGATAAGTTCCGAGGTCTCCGTTCATGATCGTGCCGCCCGCCATCGCGTACTGCGTGCTTCGCGTGTCGAGGGGGAGGTCGGGCACGCTCAGATAGTTCGTCACGCCAGCTCCGTACCCGAACCATTCGGGATAGAAGCCCGCGATCGCGCAGACATCCGGGAAGTAAACCTCGTGCACGAACTGGATCGCCTTTTCGAGAGACGACTTCAGCCCGTAGATGCGGTCGATATTGAGGGTGGCCTGGCTGTTGGGATTGATGGCGTTGGCGACGCCACCGACCGCGACGTTCTGAATGTGGGGGGTCTTCCCACCGAGGACGGCGACGAGATTGTTCGCCTCCCGCTGGTACTCGAGAGCCTGCAGATAGTGCGCGACCGCCAGCAGGTTGACCTCGGGCGGGAGCTTCATCGCGGGATGGCCCCAGTAACCGTGGGCGAAAATCCCGAGCTGTCCGATCGCGACGAGGCCTTTCACTTTCTCCTGCACACGGCGCATCTCCTCGGTCGAGTTGCGCGTCCAGGGGGAAAGGCTCTGCGCGATCGAGGCCGCCATGGCCGGGTCGGCATTCGGGATCGTCGTGACGTCGACCCAGTCGAGTGCCGAGAGCTGGTAGAAATGGACGATGTGATCGTGGAGCGCGTGACCGATGAGAATCAGGTTCCGGATGTACTGCGCGTTCATCGGGACTTCGAGATCGAGAGCGTCCTCCACCGCCCGCACCGAGGCGAGGGCGTGTACGGTCGTGCAGACTCCGCAGAATCTCTGGGTGAACAGCCACGCTTCGCGCGGATCACGCCCGACCAGGATCTTCTCGATCCCGCGGAACATGGTGGACGAAGCCCAGGCTTTGTTCACCCGGCCTCCATCGACCTCGACGTCGATCCGTAGGTGCCCTTCGATGCGGGTGATGGGGTCGATGACGATTCGAGTCGACATGCACGCTCCTAGTGCGCCGGTGACGGCGCGGGATTGGTTGTGATCCGATTCTTCGGGCGAGGTCCGGTGACCGGCTGGGAGAGACCTCCGAGAATCGGGAAGGTCTTGACCAGTGCGATGTAGGCCGCAACCTCGAGGC
>JBHEOL010000275.1:0-19053 GCA_046261635.1 Thermoanaerobaculia bacterium
GGTGGAGGTTGCGGGCGATCTCCGCGTCGCTCGTCGTCAACGATGCCACCGCATCGCCTCCTCCTCGCTCCTTGATCTCGCCTCGCAAGCTCCACCAGCGCGGCCCCTCTGGTTTCTTTCACAGCCTCTCAGGATGACGCGATTGCCTTCTGCCTTTCCTAGCCCCTAGCCCCTAGCCCCTTATCTTCGCTTCCCTCCCAGCACGCCCATCACCTCGCGCAGGATGTAGCCGGTGACGGTGCGGGCCGCCTGGTTGAGGACGTTGCCGGTGATCCGCTCGGTGGCGCTCATCCGCGTGCGACCGGCCGGTTTCCTTTTCGCGCGCTCCTCACGCTCCTGCAGCTCCCGTTCGCGCTCTTCGAGCTCCCGCTCGCGCTCGTCGGCGCGGGCGTCCGCCAGCTTCTTCTGCAGAATTTCGTGCGCGCTCTCCCGATCGATGGGGACGCGATACTTGGCGGTCATCGGCGAGGAGGCGACCCGGCGGTCGTAGTCGTTCGGGTCGAGAGGAGCCATCGAGGACGTGGGGGCGACGATCTGCGTGACAGCGACCTCGTTCGGTGCTCCTTTCGGAGTGAGGAGGCTGACCAGAGCTTCGCCGATGCCGAGAGAAGTGAGCGAGGAGGAGATGTCGTAGTGGCTCGAGGGAGGGAACGTCGACGCGGTCGCGCGAAGATTTCGCGCCTCCTTCGGCGTCAGCACCCGGACGGCGTGCTGGATGCGGTTGCCGAGCTGGGCGAGCACGTCCTCGTTCACGTCCTTCGGGGTCTGGGTGATGAAGAAGACGCCGATTCCCTTCGATCGGATGAGCCGCGCGACCTGCTCGATGTACTCCACCAGAGCCGAGGAGGCATCGTCGAAGAGCTGGTGCGCCTCGTCGAAGAAGAAGACGAGTTTCGGTTTGTCGAGGTCGCCGACCTCGGGGAGATCGTAGTAGAGACGGCCGAGCATCCACATCAGGAACGTCGAGTAGAGACGCGGCTTCTCCTGGACGTCCGAGAGGGTGAGGATGTTGATGATTCCCCGCCCGTCGGGAGCGAGCCGCATCATGTCGGCCGGGTCGAGCTCGGGCTCTCCGAAGAAGCGGTCCGAGCCCTGCTGTTCGAGCTCCACCATCTTCCGGAAAAGAACCCCGACGCTGGCCGACGAGATCCCGCCGTACGATGCTTTCAGCTCCTTCTTCCCCTCGTCGGAGGTGAGGTAGTTGAGCGTCTCGCGGAGATCCTTGAAATCGAGGAGGGGAAGCTCCTTGTCGTCCGCGTACTTGAAGACGAGCGAGAGAACGCTCTGCTGCGTGTTGGTCAGGTCGAGGACCTTTCCGAGAAGGATCGGGCCGAACGAGGAGACCGTGGCGCGGAGCTGTGCCCCTTTGGCTCCCGTGAGGCTGAAGAGCTCGACCGGGAACGACTCGGGCGCGAACGTGCGCCCGACCTTCTGCATGCGCTCGACCAGCTTCGGCCCCGGTTCAGCGGCGATCGCCATGCCGCTCAGATCGCCCTTCACGTCGGACACGAAGACCGGGATGCCGTTGCGGCTGCACTCCTCGGCGAGCACCTGGAGGGTGCGCGTCTTGCCAGTGCCCGTGGCGCCGGCGATGAGCCCGTGCCTGTTGAGCATCTTGAGAGGCAGCCGGATCGGGAGGCTCCCCTGCGGAGACTCGCCGTCCATCCCGTGCCCCAGCTCGAGGGCGGGGGCTTCGAATCCGTAGGCGGAAGATAGCGTTGCAGAGAGCTCGGGCATGAGAGGAGGATTCTATCTCCGTCCAGGATCCCCGGGCGAAGCCGCGCTGTTTTCCGAGCCGACACCGCCCCAGAGCAGGACCGTGACCGGGCGGACACTCCATTCAGGGCATGATGCCTGGGGAGGTCTCAACATGCACCGAATCCTCGTCCTCAGCCTCGCTCTTCTTTGCGTCAGTGCGGCCGTTCTCGCGCAGCAGGCGCCACCGAAATGCGACGCGCCCGAGTACCGGCAGTTCGATTTCTGGGTCGGTGAGTGGAGCGTCGAGTCGCCCGATGGCAAGTTCGCCGGAACCAACAGCATCCGTGTCGAGATGAACGGCTGCGTTCTCCACGAGCGCTGGAAAGGGGCGGGGGGCGGGGGCGGCGAGAGCTTCAATATCTGGGACCGCACGCGCGGGGTCTGGCACCAGACCTGGGTCGACGGATTCGGCACTCTTCTGCTGCTCGAAGGGGGGATCGACGGGAAGTCGATGCGCCTGGAAGGAAAAGGGAAGAACGGGAAGGGTCAATGGGTGCGGCAGCGGATCATCTGGACCCCGATGAGCGACGAGGAGTGCAACGGGTGCGTCCGCCAGAAGTGGGAGACCACGCAGGACGGCGAGGCATGGGCCACGGTGTTCGACGGGATCTACAAACCGGTGGGAAAGACGGACTGACCCTCCGTCGGGATGATTTGCATCCCAGGCATGAAATCTTCATCCGCGAGGGTTGTTTTTCACCCGAGCCGGGATGATGAACCGATGAAGCCGCTGTACCAGAGGATGCCGAGACCACAGCACGATCCGGAGTTCGCCGCGCGCGCGAAGGCGCTTTCGCGGGCGATGCTCGAGCTGCATAAGGAGCTTCTCGATGCCGTCCGGGTCGAGTACGAGGCGACGAACGGCCCGCAGGCGCCGCTCCAGATGTGGAACCTCCTCGTCAGCGATCCCTTTTTCGCCTGGCTGCGGCCGCTGAGCGGAATGGTGGCCCGCCTCGACGAACTGCTCGCGAGCGAGACCGATCGCGCTCCCTATCGCCAGATGCTCGGGGAGCTCGAGCACATGATCGGCAGCGGCGACCCGGCCCACCAGTTCGCCGGAAGCTACGCCCGCTACCTGCAGAGTCCCGAGATCATCTCGGCCCACGCCTCGGTCCGGAGCGCGGTGGCCCGGTTCGAGCCGCTGGTGAAGGAATGAGTGGCGGAGGATTCATCCTCCGCCGCTCTCCCCCGACATCACCGGAGCCGAACGGGGCACGCCGGGATCGGTTCGATCGGGTCTTTCGCGGAGGATCGACGGAGGCTGAATCCTCCGCCGTTCCCCCCCCCCCGGCATCACCGAAGCCGCACGGGGCACTCCGGGATCGGTTCGATCGGGTCTTTCACGGAGGATCGACGGAGGCTGAAGCCTCCGCCACTTTCCGGAGCCGGGCGTCTCCCCGTCTTTGCATCTCACGCGGCTGGCAGCCATACTTCCCCGTCCGGGCGGCTGTCCGGCGACGAACTCAGCAAGAGGAGATGCGTGCCGAAATGAGCAGAACCCCGAAACAGCTCTTCCCGCCTCCACCCCTGTCGAACGTCTCTGCCGGAAGTGAGGCTCTGCGATGACCGTGATTCCCGAACAGTCGGACAAGCAGTGGTTTGGCCATCCGCGTGGGCTGGCGACTCTCTTCTTCACGGAAATGTGGGAGAGGTTCAGCTACTACGGGATGCGCGCGCTCCTGATGCTGTTCATGACGGCGGCGATCGCCGGCGCGAATCCCGGGCTCGAGATGCCGATCGAGAGGGCGGCCGCGATCTACGGCCTCTACACCTCGCTCGTGTACCTGCTCTCGCTACCCGGCGGCTGGGTCGCGGACAAACTGTGGGGCCAGAAGAAGGCGGTCTTCGTCGGTGGATCGATCATCGCCGCGGGCCACTTCAGCATGGCGATCCCGTTCATGGCTTCGTTCTACCTCGGGCTGGTACTGATCGTGATCGGGACGGGGCTGCTGAAGCCGAACGTCAGCACGATCGTCGGGGATCTCTATCCCGAAGGCGGCGCCCGCCGCGATGCGGGATTCTCGATCTTCTACATGGGAATCAACATCGGGGCGTTCCTGGGGCCGACCCTCTGCGGATTGATCGGAGAGGGGTACAACTGGCACTGGGGCTTCTCGCTGGCCGGATTCGGCATGGTTCTGGGGCTGATTCAGTACAAGCTCGGGGAGCCCTACCTGCGTGGCGCAGGTGATCTGAAGACGGACGAGACGCCGGAAGTTCGTTCGCGGCTGGCGCGGAACTTCTACCTCATCCTCGCGGGCGTGGTGGGGATCATCGTCGTCGGCGTGCTGCTCTCGCGTGCCGGCATCATCGGGATCACGCTCACGCAGTTCGCCGAGGGCCTCGGTTACTCGATCATCGCCCTGGCGATCTTCTACTTCGTTTACCTGATCGGCTTCGCCGGCTACGACACGCCGCAGAAGAAGAAGCTCGTCGTGATCTTCTGGCTCTTCATCCTCGCCGCGCTCTTCTGGTCGGGCTTCGAGCAGGCGGGATCCTCGATGAACATCTTCGCGTACGATCTGACCGATCGCGTCATCGGCGGATGGGAGATGCCGGCGAGCTGGCTGCAGAACATCAACCCGATGTTCATCATCATTCTGGCTCCGGTGTTCGGCTGGCTCTGGACGTGGCTCGCCCGGAAAGACGCGAATCCGTCGATCCCGATGAAGTTCGCCCTCGGGCTCCTCGGTCTCGGCGCCGGCTTTTTCGTCCTCGCCTGGGGCGCCGCGAATGCGACCGTCGACAACAAGGTCACCCCGGCCTGGCTGATCGTCACGTACTTCCTTCACACGGTCGGCGAGCTGAGTCTCTCACCCGTCGGCCTTTCCTCGATCACCAAGCTCGCGCCGCGCGACCGGGTCGGTCAGATGATGGGCATCTGGTTCGTCGGAGCGGCGCTCGGAAACCTGTTCGCGGGCCTGGTCGCCGGCCGGCTCGAGTCGCTCGAGCCTTCCGCCCTCTTCTGGAACGTCGCGCTCTTCTCCGCCGGATCGGGCGTGGTTGCCCTCCTGGCGGCCCCGTTCATCAAGAAGCTCGTCGGCACGCTCAAGTAACGCGCCGAATCATCGATCCTTCAAAGCCGCCTCCCCTCCGGGAGGCGGCTTTTTCTTTGAAGCCAGAAGAAAAGTCAGAAGTCAGAAGGCAGAAGGCAGAAGGCAGAAGTAAAGACAAAGGCAAACCCCACCGTCATCCTGAGGGAGCGCCTCGGGGCCGTGGGAGCCTCGCTGCCGGCGCGCGCGACCGAAGGATCTCAAAATGCCCGAATCGCGTTGGCCGGTGCGGGGGAAACGCGCAGGTGGCCACATCCTGCAATTCTGAGTTCCTTCGCTCGCGCAGCGGACTTCGTGAAGCGACCCATTACCGCGGCGCTCAGGATGACGGGAGGCCGCTTTTGCCGTTGCTTTTACTTCTGCCTTCTGCCTTCTGACTTCTGACTTGGTTTAGAACTGCTCGACCATCCGGCAGAGGGAAGCGGCGAGAAGCGCGGCGTAGTTGCCGATGGCGTATCCGATCAGGGCCATCAGGATGGCGGCGGGGACGAGACTTTCGCGATGATAGGCGGCCACGACCGGAGCCGAGGCGGCGCCGCCGACGTTGGCGGCGGAAGCGATCGCGGCGCTGTGGATGTCGACGCGGAAGATCCATGCACCCGCTATGCAGAACAGGCCGTGGATCAGGATCCAGACGAAGGCGCCGAGAAGAAAGGCCGGGGCGTCCGCCAGTCCGGCGAGCGAGGCTCTCGCGCCCATTCCCGCGACGAAGATGAAGACGATGGCCATCGCGATCTCGTGAGACTTCGGAATGCGTCGCGCAGGGGTGAGCGAGAGCAGGATGCCGAGCGTGGTGACCAGGAGCACGCGCCACGTCGAGGTCGAAAGAATCGGCTCGACGACGGGGAGCAGGGGCGCGAGCCAGGCGGAGAGCGCTGTTGCCGCGAGAGCGATCGCCGCGAGGTACAGAACGTGCGCGGTCTTGAGCGGCTCTTCCTCGACGGCCGATGTCTCGGCTTCGGCGGCGGCATCCATCTTCTCCATCCGGTCCGCATCGACCCGGGTCCAGCGGTTGAACCGTTCGGCGAGCGCCTTCGAGCCGAGCAGGATCGGAAGCCAGATCACGTAGATCACGTTGTCCGCGAGCACTGCGAGGCCGAACATGTCGGGCGGCGTCTCCAGTCCGCCGGCCACGGCGGCCATGTTCCCCGTTCCTCCGATCCAGCTTCCGGCGAGGGCGCCGAATCCCTTCCACGCCTCCGGGGGAAGCCAGGGGCTCGCGACGGCGTACCCGATCGGGGCTCCGATCACGATGCCGGCGGTCCCGAGGAGCATGACGAACACGCCCTTGCCCATGACGCGGACCGCCGCGCCGACGTTCACCCCGAGAAGCAGCAGCGTGATGAAGATCGGGAGCCCGTACTCGCGCAGCACGTCGTACGCGGGGGAGGCCGAGGGGATCACGCCCGTGTTGCTGAGCGCGACCGGGATGGCGTAGATGAAGATGAGGGGCGGTACGAAATTGAAGAACTTCCACTTCGTGGCTCGCTCGAGCCAGAAGAAGAAGGCGGCGACGCCCGCGAGGACGGTCAGAACGGCGGCCGGCGATGAGAACATCGGGGCATGGTAAAGGAGATGCCGCGCAGGGAGTAGCCGTCCTCCGAAAGAGCCCGCTGGCCCCGTACTTGAAACGGTGCCGCATGTGCTCCAGACTGACCGGCACCCGTGAATCCGATGACTGCGCTCGATCCTCTTCCCGGTTTTGAAGAAAACGTCCCGCTTGCGCCGATGACGACACTCGGTGTCGGGGGCCCGGCCCGTTGGTTCTTCGCCGCGGATTCGGTCGACGCATTGCGGGAAGCGACCGCGTGGGCGAACCGGCATGACGTTCCGCTCTTCCTTCTCGGGGGCGGGAGCAACGTCGTCATCGCCGACGACGGATTCGACGGCCTGGTGATCAGCAACCGGATCGTCGGCATCGACTCGGGCCACGACACCGGCGCGGTCCGGCTGAAGGTGGGAGGGGGGGAGGAGTGGGACCCGCTGGTCGAGCGCGCGGTGGAGCGGAACTGGGCAGGGATCGAGACTCTAAGCGGGATTCCCGGTCGGGTCGGCGCGACTCCGATCCAGAACGTCGGCGCTTATGGGCAGGAAGTCTCCGAGACGATCGTCGAGGTGGAAGTGATGGAGAGACGTTCCGGAAAGATCCGGACGTTCTCGAACGCCGACTGTAGATTCGCCTATCGGGACAGCGTCTTCAAGGTGGAGGCGAAGGACGAGTTCATCGTCGTCGCGGTCAGCTACCGCCTCCAGCCGGGCGGACGGCCGGCGCTCCGTTACCCCGAGCTCGAGCGGCGTGTGAGGGAAGCTCACGGGGATTCGCCTTCACTCTTTCAAGTGCGCGAGACCGTCATCGAGATCAGGCGCGGGAAGGGAATGGTCATCGACCCGGCGGATCCCGACTCGCGAAGCGACGGATCGTTCTTCATGAATCCGATCGTCGGCGCCGACGACTTTCAGGCCTTCCTTCAGATGGCGACCGAGGCCATCCCCGGAATCAATGCTGCCGGGATTCCCTCGTTCCCTGCCGGGGAAGGGAACGTGAAGCTCTCGGCCGCGTGGCTGATCGAGAACGCGGGCTTCTCGAAAGGGCACGGCGATGGGGCGGTGGGGCTTTCCACCAAGCACGCCCTCGCGATCGTGAACCGCGGCGGCGGGACGGCGGTCGACGTTCTGCGACTGGTCGCGGAAATTCAGCGAACGGTCGCCAACCGGTTCGGCATTGCCATCCGGCCGGAGCCGAATTTCGTGGGATTCTAGAAAAGGCAGAAGGCAGAAGGCAGAAGGCAGAAGGCAGAAGGCAGAAGGCAGAAGGCAGAAGGCAGAAGGCCCCGTCATCCTGAGAGGCTTTCACAGCCTCTGAGGGAGCGCCGCGAGAAATGGCCGGTTGCGCGCTGTCGGTGGGCGCGACTGAAGGATCTCAGGATTGCAGGATGTCGCCTACCTGCGATACCCCCCGCCCCGACCAGCACGATCCTGCCATTTTGAGATCCTTCGTCGGCTGCCAACACCCTCGAGTTCGACGACCACCTCCCGCGCCTCCTCAGGATGACTTACCTCTGCCTCCTGCCTTTCCTTCTGCCTTCTGCCTTCTGACTTTGATTCACTTCATCTCGCCGAAAACTTTCGCGACCACGTGAATGTCGATCGACCGCTGGAGGTATTCCCAGATGGCGATGACGTCCTCGCGGTACGGAATCGGTTTCCCGTCGACGACGGGAGGCGAGAAGCGGGCGCGCTGATACCACTTCTGAGCTTCGTCCGGGTTGCTCCTGAGCTGGTTGAGGGCGTGCTGGATCAGCAGGACGTGCTCAGGGGGGACCTCCGGGCCCGGCTGCACGCTCGCGCGCGCATGGCTCTGCTGGCGCTGCTGCTGCTTGCGCGCAAGCGCTTCGCGTTTGCGCTGAAGCGCTTCCTCATCGATCCGCGCAAGTCCGCCCGCTTCGAGAGCGTCGAGAGCGTCGGAGGGGAAATCGGAGCTCTCGTCGAAGTGGATGCCACTGCGATAGGCCAGCTTTCCGCCCGCGTCCGGCGATTTCGAGAGCCGGCTCCAGACGACTGTTCCCTGGAGGGCAATCTTTCGTTCCCGCCCCGGGATCGCCACGATCAGCCGGCCGCGCGCGCCCGGCTTGAGCGGGACCAGATGCTGGACCTGAACCCCGTGCAGGCCGAGGTTCAGGATGCCGACCTCCGTCGCTCCGAACGATCCCTCGAGCGGAGTCGCGAGAAGGTAGCGTCGATGGTTGCGAAAGTCGTCGATCTCGTCGGTCATGGCAGTTTCCGGGTCATTCGGGAACCGGCTCCACGAATGGGGCGATGCGATCGCGAACCTCATCGGGAACCGGCACGGCGGTGAACTCTCCCTGCCGCACGGAGACCAGCACGTACTTCCCCGTGGCGACGATCGTCTCCGGGTCCGATTTCCGGCGCACTTCGAAATGGATGTGAATCGAGCGGTTGCCGATCTTGCCGAAGAACGCATCGACCACGAGCAGCTCGTCGAGAGTTACCGGCACCCGGAAGTCGCATTCGACGCGGACGCGCGGGAGCCAGAGATGGAGCACGTCGAACAGATAGCGGTAGCTCAGGCCGGCCGAGCGGAACAACTCCGCCTCGGCGAGACCGAAAAACCGGAGGTATGCCTGGTAGTTGATGATGCCCGCGGCATCGATGTCTTCCCACCGGACATATTCTTCGACCTGATAGCGCGCCATCGGGGCGAGAATATCGCTGACGAGGGGCTAGGGGCTAGGGGGAGCAGAAGGCAAGCCAGAAACCAGAAGCCAGAAGCCAGAAGAAAAGGCAGAAGGCAGAAGGCAGAAGTAAAGGCAGAAGCAAAGGCAGAGTCGGCAGGCGAAAGAGGCTACGTCATCCTGAGGGAGCGCCGCCAGGCGGAAGAGGTTGGCGAGATCGGCGAGCGCGACCGAAGGATCTCAAAATGCGAGGATCGCGTTGGCTGGGCCGGGGGAAGCGGCAGGCGGCTCGATCCTGCAATTCTGAGGTCCTTCGGTCGCGCCCACCCGCAGCGTGCGAATCGTTGCCTTCGCGGCGCTCCCTCAGGATGACGCATGGGGTTGCCGTTGCCGTTACTTCTGCCTTCTGCCTTCTGCCTTCTGACTTTACTTCTGGCTTATGCCTTCTGCCTTCTGGTTTCTGGCTTGTGTGTGCTGCTCCTGTTAACCGCGGCGGGCCGGCCGTCGTAATGCCGCCAAAGTCAACGAAGAGAGGATTGAATATCATGGGAGTCGAAGTACTCATTCCACTGGCCGGCATTTCAATGGTTGCGTTCATCGTCTGGGTCATCGTGCGGGGGGTGGTCTCGCGCTCTCAGCACAGGCTCGAGGCCCACTCCCGCATGCTCGACCGGTTCGGCAGCTCGACCGAGTTCGTCTCGTTCCTGCAAACCGGGGAAGGGCGCGGCTATCTTCAGACGGTCGCGATGGGCAACCTCAAATCGCAGAAGGAGAAGATTCTCGGATCCGTGCGCACCGGCGTGATTCTGGTCGTCTTCTCGCTCGGCATCATGCTCTCGTCCCTGCTGGTTCGCGCGGCCACCGACGAGCCTCCCTTCGTAATCGGAATCCTCGGGCTGTTCCTCGGCGCGGGATTCCTCGCTTCGGCCGCCATCTCCTATCGGCTGTCGAAGTCCTGGAGTATTCTCGACGGACCGACCGAAACTCGCGGTTGAGCGGAGAACGGGACACTCGCATGCGTTCGGAGGCTATGATCGGGGCACAGGTGGCGCTCGCGCCGCGGGCACTCTCCGAGCCGAGATTCGAGGCTTTCTACCGGAGGACGGCCAAGCCTCTCTGGGGATACCTTCTGCGCATGACGGGTGACGCGGCCGCGGCTGACGATCTTTCGCAGCGGGCCTGGCTGCAGTTTCTGCGGACCCCGCTCGACAGCGACGAGGAGTCGCGGCTTCGGGGACTCGTCTACCGGACCGCGACCAACCTCGCGATCGACGAGATCCGGAGGAGCCGGCGCGAGCGGGAAGGGCTTCTGGCGCTCTTTTCGATGCCGCGCCGGCGCGAGCAGTCTGATCTCGCCCACGACCTCGGCCGCGCCTTTCTCGAGCTCAAACCGAAGGAGCGCTCCATGCTGTGGCTGGCTCACGTCGAAGGATTCGATCATCGCGAGATCGCCGGGATGCTCGGCGTCGAACCGGCGAGCGTCAAGGTGCTCCTCTTCCGCGCCCGAAAAAGGCTGACGGCAATTCTCGAGAAGATGGGACTGGGACCGGAGGTGCTGCCATGAAGCGAACCGTGGGATGCGAGAGGGAGAGCGAACTGCTGCAGGCGCTGCGCAGTGGCGAGATCGGCCGCGCCCTCAAGGAACACGCGCAGCAATGCCCGGACTGCTCGGAGTCGGCGAGAGTGAATGTCTGGATGAACCGCCTGGCCGCCGAAGCGGCGCGTCCCGGCTCCATTCCCGATCCCCGCATCCTGCGGCTCAAGGCGGAGCTGTTCGGCACGACACCCGCGGCGCAGCAGATTCTGCAGCCGATCCGTCTCCTCCAGCGGATCGCGTTCGGCGCCGTGGGTCTCTGCTGGGCGGCGCTGATCGCCTGGAAATGGGAGCCTCTTTCGGATCTCTCCATCGAGTCCGCTCTCGCGGGCGTCCTGAGCGGCGCTTCCGTCTCTCCCTCGGCGCTCACCGTCTTTCTCGGCCTCGCCACCGCCACCGTGCTGGTCACCGTGCACACCGCTTTGGCCGGCGAGTGATCGGGTGTATTCTTGATCCATCGACGCTCTCAGTGACTTCTCGGGGAAACGGGTGGTCGTTCTCGCGCGAGGCGGGTTCCTGAGAGACGCCTCGCCTCGTCGAGCCTTCCTGTCGTCCTTCCTTTCCAGATCCGATTCTTTTCTTTCGACACGTTCAGCGTCCGCCCTTTGCGGCGGCCGATGTCGTTCCCCCCGGTCCGAATCGTTCCGAACGTTCGCGGGCCGTGGAGGGTTCACAGAAGGAGGAGCAGATGCATCTGATCGTGGTGACGTGCGAAGAGCCGGGAGTGCGCTTCTTCGAGAAGAAGCGGCCCGGGCGGCGACTCCCCTGGAGGCGCCGGCCCGCGGTGGGGTGGCGTGAACGTGGCCGGCAGAGCCGTCACTGATCAGCATCCATCTCTCTGACGAGTGTCAGCCGCGCAGAAAGCGCGGATGTCGAAGGAGGATCTCTCCAATGGCGCCTGCGGTGACCCAGCCCGGCGTGTCGCTTTTGCTGCGCATTCTGGAAGAAGCGTGGGGCAAGAAGGCGTGGCACGGCACGACGCTGCGGGGATCGATCCGGGGGCTGACCCTGGAGGAAGCCTTGCGGAGGCCGGCCGAGGGGCGGCACAACGTCGCCGAGCTCGTCCTCCACGCCGCCTATTGGAAGTACTCGGTCAGGCGCCGGCTCGCGCTGCAGAAGCGCGGCAGTTTTCCGCTCGCCGGGAGCAACTGGTTCCCGGCGGACGATGGGTTCACGGCCGAGCAGTGGAAAAAAGCGGTCCGCATCCTGGGCGCGGAGCACGAGGCCCTGCGGTCCGCCGTTGCCGGGCTGCAGGATTCCGACCTCGACCGTAAGCCGGCAGGGGGAGGCATCTGGACGATGGGGCAGCTCGTCTCCGGGGTGGCCGCCCACGATCTGTATCACGCGGGGCAGATTCAGCTCGTCAAGCGCCTGGTGCGCCCGGAGTGAAGCCCGGAACTGGCACGATCCTCGATTTGCGAGATGAGCGATGAGAGTCAGTGTGATCACGTTCGACGGCCGATCTCGAGGAGCTCGTTCTGGCCCTCGGTTGAGGGCCCGCCCGGCAGGGGAGCCCGGCCTTCTGTTCGCGCCTTTCCACGGTTCTCCTTTATTCTTCTTCAGATGGAGCAGACGCGCAGCAGGCTTCCGGCCTTCTTCCACCGCGCGGGGTGGCGCGAGCGAAGGAAGTTCCGGGAGCTCGAGGGGAAGCTGCGAAGACTGGGCGAATGGCCTGGATCGATTCCGCTCGACGAGATCTCGCTGGTCCGCGAGATCGCGGTTGCCGGCCGCCACGTGTTCCGGGCTACGCGCGCGTTGGTGATGTGGGAATCACCCGACGAGCCGTACCGCAATCTGGCCTTCGCCGCGGAAGATCGCTTCGAGGTGCAGCAGGAGGCGCCGGATGCGTGGGAGCCGTTCATGAGCGCCGAGCTCGCCGACGAGGACGCCTTCTATCTCGACCTGTCCGATGGAACCGCGCGGGTGCTGAAGGGTGGGGTCCGCCGCGTGAAGGTGGAGGGAGCGCTCCTCCATCCGGAGCTCGTTCGGAGATTCTCGATTCAATCGGCGCTGGTGGTCCGAATCCGGGCGGAGGGGCTGGAGGGTTGGGCGATTTACCCGGGCATCGCCAGACCGGCGCGGTGGGACCTGCTCATTGCGCGGCTCGTCGGGGCGCTGGCCTCTCGTCGCGCCGATCACGTGGCCCAGGTCGCCGCCTCGAGGCTCGATGCGGTCAACGATGAGAGAGAGCGCGTTGCGCGAGACCTTCACGACGGACTGCTGCAGTCGTTCACCGGGATCGTCCTGCAGCTGGAGACCGTCCACGCCGTGATGGACGAGGATTCGGTCCAGGCGCGAAAACTCCTGACCGAAGCCGAAGCCTCGATCATGAACGACCAGCGGGAGCTCCGCGCGTATGTGGACGAGCTTCGCCCGCGGGCGAGGCGGAAATCGACCGAGTACGATCTGAGCGCGCGGCTGGCAGAGCTGCAGAAACGGTTCTCGACGGAATGGAAGATCGACCTGAGCGTCAAGATCGGAGTCATGCATCCACTCGTGACCCAGGCTCTCGGACAGGAGACCTACCGGATGATCTCCGAGGCAGTGATGAACTCGGCCAAGCACGGGCAGGCATCGCGGATCGATGTCGCGCTCGGAACGCGGGAAGACCAGCTCTGGATCAGAGTCTCCGACGACGGTATCGGCTTTCCCTTCCGGGGGCGGTACAATCTGGAAACCCTGATCGACCGTCAGATTGGTCCCGCGGTGCTCGCCGAGCGGGTTGCTGCACTCAACGGAGAGATGACGATCTTTTCGACGGAGGAAGGAGCCAGCGTCGAGATCTTTCTCCCGCTCGGCTGGCGTGCAGAATGACGACCCGAATCGTACTCGCCGACGATCACAGGATCATCCTCGAAGGGCTCGAGCAGCTGTTCCGCCGCGAATCCGACTTCGAGGTCCTGGCGGCATGTACGAACGGGGAAATGGCACTCGCGGCGGTGCGCGAGTTCCATCCCGACGTTCTCGTTCTGGACGTCGACATGCCGCGGATGGACGGCCTCACCGTTCTCCGCGAAATTCAGGAAGCGCGGCTTCCCACGCGGGTGATTCTCCTGACGGCAACCGTCGGCGACGCCGACGTTCTCGAAGCGATGCGCCTGGGCGCCTGGGGGCTGGTGCTGAAAGAGGCGGCCTCGATCAAGCTGGTCGAATCAGTGCGGACGGTGCATCGCGGCCAGCGAGCGCTCGACCAGTCCCTGGTCAGCCGGGCGCTGGAAAAGGTCGTCCGGAATCCCGATGGCAAAGAAAAGTTTCTTTCGCCTCGCGAGACCGACGTCGTCCGGATGGTTGCGGCCGGCCTCCGCAACAAGGAGATCGCCGTCCGTCTGTCGATCAGCGAAGGGACCGTAAAGTCTTATCTCCATGCAATTTACGAGAAGCTCGAAGTTCACGGCCGCGTCGAGCTCACCCTGTACGCCCAGGAAAAAGGTCTCCTCTGAGCCCGGCCTCCTCCTCTTTCCCCTAACTTTCGATAGGGGGACCGCTATCGAAATGCGGCTGTTTCTTCCGCCTCGTGAAAACTAGGTTGAGTGTGGGCGAAGGGCCCATATTCAATGAACCCCACTGGTCACGAGCTTCTCGAGCGAAGAAAAGTCGGCTTTTACAGGCAGGCGCTGGACGGCCGCGTTCTCGAGTGCAACGACGCGCTCGCTAAAATTCTCGGTTACGACTCGCGCGATGAGATTTTGCGCACCGGAACGATCGACTACTTCGTGAAGTCGGACTTTCCGACCGTGCTCGCCGCTCTCGACGATCTGCGGACCATCGACAAGATCGAGGTCTGTTTGCGGCGGCGCAACGGTACGCTCGTCTGGGTCAATCAGAACATCGGATTGATCGAGCACGACGGCTCGCCAGCGATCGAAGGCGTGATGTTCGAGACGAGCGACGAGCCCGCGGGCGGTGACCGCTTCGAGTATCAGGTCACCCACGATCCGCTGACGGGGCTGCCGAACCGAAGCCTCTTCTTCGACCGCCTTCTCGTCGGTCTCGCGCAGTCGCAAAGGCGCGAGCGCTCGATCGCCGTCTGCGTGCTCGATCTCGACCACTTCGATCTGCTCAACTCCACCTTCGGACGCGCGATGGCTGACCGCCTTCTGAAGATCGTCGGTGACCGTCTCCTCGACGTTCTTCGCATCGAAGACACGGTCGCCCGCTTCGGTAGCGACGAGTTCGGCCTGATCCTGGTCGACGTCGACAACGAGGTCGCACTGGCCTCGATCGCCCAGCGCCTGCTCGACAGCGTCTCCCGTCCGGTCAATCTCGACGGGCACGACATCCACGTCAATGCCAGCATCGGCGTGGCGATGTTCCCCACCGACGGGACCGAGCCCGAGACGCTTCTCCGGAACGCCGACACCGCCATGTACCGCGCCAAGGATGTCGGCCGGAATACCTGGCAGTTCTTCGAGCCCGAGACGAACGCCCGCGCCTTCGAGCGGCAGATGGTCGTCCGCGCGCTCCGCGACGCGATCATCAACGAAGAGTTCGTCCTGCACTACCAGCCGCAGGTCAACGTGCAGACCGGAAAGATCGATTGCCTCGAAGCACTCCTCCGGTGGAATCACCCCGAGCTCGGCATGGTCAATCCCGAGGACTTCCTGCCCGCGGCAGAGCAGGGCGGCCTCGTCCTCCGGATCGGCGAGTGGGTGCTTCGCACCGCGACCCGTCAGGCGCGTGCCTGGACGGCGAGCGGACTCGGTGACCTCCGGATGGCGATCAACCTCTCGTGGCGGCAGTTCCAGCAACCCGACCTGATTCGGCGCCTCGGAGCCATCATCCTCGAAGAAGACATCGACCCGTCGCGGATCGAGCTCGAGATCAGTGAACGTTCGCTCCAGCACACCGACCGGACGATGACCACGCTTCTCGGGCTGAAAAACCTCGGCGTGAAGCTGGCCCTCGACGACTTCGGATCGGGACGCTCTTCTCTGAACGATCTCAAGAGAATGCCGTTCGACACGGTCAAGATCGACCCCTCCTTCATCCACGGAGCCATGGAACAGCTCGATGACGCGGCGCTGGTTCAGGCCGTGATCACCATGGCGCGCGCCCTCGGGCTCCGCGTCGTGGCCGAGGGGGTCGAGACCAGGGATCAGCTCACGTTCCTCAAGGACCGGAGTTGTACGGAAATGCAGGGGTTCTTCTTCGGCCACCCGATCGCCGCGAAGGGAATGGAAGAGCTTCTCAGGATGCAACACTGATCGCCGCGATGCGGTGACGACTCCAGGAGAGTCGATTTCCCCACGCCCCCGGAGGGCGGCCCTATTGCCCGGGGCCGCCCTCTTTTTTTTGACTCCTTTTGCGTGGTTCTGACAAAGGGGCCAGGGGCTAGGGGCCAGGGGCCAGGGAAGTCAGCACGCGGGGCGTAGCCCTTTCGCAGTCACCGTTGGTCACTCTTGGCTACTCCTCGTAGAAGGCGGAATCGAGGCGTGTTCGGCACTCCCTGCGGGGAGGTTTCCTTCCCTCGGGATTCCGCTATCATGTGCCGGCCTTCGACCGGAGTCGCCGTTGCCGCGAAAGCCCCGAGGGGGGGTTCGGAAGACGGGGCCCGTCACCGGGGGAGGGTGCGACGGGCCGCGGGCCCGCGATCTCATCGAAACCACGAGCCATGCCCGTATCCTCGAAATACGACTCTTCCGCCATCGAAGTCCTCTCCGGTCTCGACCCGGTCCGCAAGCGACCCGGGATGTACACGCAGACCGAGCGCCCGAACCATCTCGTCCAGGAAGTCCTCGACAATGCGGTCGATGAAGCCATCGCCGGCTTCTGCGACGAGATCGAGGTCGTGCACCACGACGACGGATCGGTCTCGGTCACCGACAACGGACGGGGAATGCCGGTAGATCGCCACGCGAAGGAAGGGGTCTCGGGGGTCGAGGTCATCCTGACGCGGCTGCACGCGGGAGCGAAGTTCTCCGACAAGAACTACCGTTTCTCGGGCGGTCTGCACGGGGTCGGCGTCTCGGTGGTCAACGCCCTCTCGACGAAGCTCCAGGTCTGGGTCCGGCGCGACGGCAACGAGTACTCGATGACCTTCGGGGACGGGAAGAGGAAGTCGGACCTCAAAGTGGTCGGGTCGGTCGGGAAGCGCAACACCGGGACGACCGTGAGGTTCTGGCCGGATCCGAAGTTCTTCGATACGCCAAAGTACTCGATCCCCCGCATGAAGCACGCGATGCGGGCCAAGGCCGTGCTGTCGCCGAAGCTGCGGATCCGTTTCGTCGACCAGACCGACCACGGGAACGACGAGGAGTGGTATTTCGAAGACGGGCTCACCGACTTTCTCACCTCCGAGCTGGGGCAGACGGAGTTTCTTCCCGAGCCTCCATTCGTGGGTCACTTCAAGGGGAGCACGGAAGAAGTCGACTGGGCCGTGGTCTGGCTGCCGGAAGAGGGGACAGTCGTCGAAGAGAGTTACGTGAACCTGATACCGACCTCGCAGGGCGGGACTCACGTCAATGGATTCAGGCTCGGACTGACCGACGCAATCCGTGAGTTCTGCGAGTTCCGGAACCTTCTTCCCCGTGGGGTCAAGCTCGCGCCGGAGGATGTGTGGGCGCGCTGCTCGTACCTTCTCTCGGTACGGATGCACGAGCCCCAGTTCAGCGGGCAGACGAAAGAGAGGCTCTCCTCTCGCGAGGCGGCCGCATTCGTCTCGGGCGTGACACAGGATGCATTCTCTCTGTGGCTGAATCATCACGTCCCCGAGGCGGAGAAGATCGCGCAGATCGCGATCAATTCGGCGATGGTGCGGCTGCGTCAGGGGAAGAAGATCGAGAGAAAGAAGACGACCGCCGGGCCGGCGCTCCCGGGCAAGCTGGCGGACTGCAGCAGCCAGGATCTCGAGCTCACGGAGCTGTTTCTCGTCGAGGGTGATTCGGCGGGCGGATCTGCGAAGCAGGCGCGCAACCGCGAGTACCAGGCGATCATGCCCCTGCGCGGAAAGATCCTGAACACCTGGGAGGTCGATGCGGGGGAGATTCTCGGGTCGCAGGAGGTGCACGACATCTCGGTCGCGCTCGGCGTCGATCCCGGAGTCTCGAAGCTCGACGGCCTCCGCTACGGAAAGATCTGCATCCTCGCGGACGCCGACTCGGATGGGGCGCACATCGCGACGCTTCTCTGCGCGCTCTTTCTCCGGCATTTCCGGCCGCTCGTCGCCGAGGGGCACGTCTTCGTGGCGATGCCGCCGCTCTACCGGATCGACGTCGGGAAGAACGTTTACTACGCGCTCGACGACGAAGAAAAGCAGGGGATCGTCAACCGGATCGAGGCGGAGAAGATCCGCGGCAAAATCAACATCCAGCGGTTCAAGGGTCTCGGTGAGATGAACCCGCTTCAGCTGCGCGAGACGACGATGGCGCCCGAAACGCGCCGGCTCGTGCGGCTGACGATCGACGAGACCGATAACCCCGACCCGCTCATCGACATGCTGCTTGCGAAGAACCGCGCGGGCGACCGGAAGGCGTGGCTGCAGCGGAAGGGCGACGAAGCCGATCTCGAAGTCTGAGGCCGGGTACGATCGCGACAGACCTATGGCGACCAGAAAAAAGAAAGCAGGCTCCAGCGGCGGAGGCCAGCTCCCGCTCATGGGTGGCGGCGAGCTCGCCCGCCCGTCGATCCTCGACATCGAGAACGTTCCCGTGGCCCGTTTCGCGGAGAAGGCGTATCTCGATTACTCGATGTACGTCATCCTCGACCGGGCCCTGCCGCACATCGCGGACGGGCTCAAGCCAGTGCAGCGCCGGATCATCTACGCGATGTCGGAGCTCGGGCTGTCCGCAGGCTCGAAATTCAAGAAGTCGGCGCGGACGATCGGCGACGTGATCGGCAAATACCATCCCCACGGCGACTCCGCCTGCTACGAGGCGATGGTGCTCATGGCGCAGCCGTTCTCGCTCCGTTACCCGCTGGTCGACGGCCAGGGAAACTGGGGATCGCCGGACGACCCGAAGTCGTTCGCGGCAATGCGCTACACCGAAGCGAAGCTGACGCGTTTTTCGGAAGTGCTTCTTTCCGAGCTCGGGCAGGGAACGGTCGACTGGGGCCCGAACTTCGACGGGACGATGGAGGAGCCGCGCCTCCTCCCGGCCCGCCTTCCGCACGTTCTTCTCAACGGTGCGTCCGGCATCGCAGTCGGCATGGCCACCGATATCCCGCCGCACAACGTCCGTGAGGTCGTCGGCGCCGCGATCGAGCTCCTCGAGGACCCCGACGCGTCGATCGCTACGATCTGCACGCACATTCCCGCGCCCGACTTCCCGACCGATGCCGAGATCATCACTCCGAGGATGGAGATTCGCGAGATCTGCAAGTCGGGAAACGGCTCAATCCGGATGCGCGCGAAATGGGAGCGCGAGGACGGCGACATCGTCATTACCGCGCTGCCGTACCAGGTGTCCGGAAGCAAGATCCTCCAGCAGATCGCGCAGCAGATGCAGGCGAAGAAGCT
>JBHEOL010000297.1:0-11264 GCA_046261635.1 Thermoanaerobaculia bacterium
GTGGGACGATTCGTTGGAGCGAGAGACCGGGTCGGGGCGCGCATGGCCGGGATGGTTGCGCTTGCGGGAGGAGCCGGCTTCATGACTCTCTCCGCGATCCTCTTCTGGCTGATGCCGCGCCAGCTCGGCTCGATCCTCACGGATCAACCGGTGGTTCTCGCCGCCGTGGTTCCGCTGCTGGCGGTCGCGGCGTTCTTTCAGATCTCCGAAGGTGTCCAGGCCGTGGGAGCCGGGGTTCTGCGCGGGGCGGGGGATACGCGTTTCGCCTTCGCCGCGAATCTCGTCGGGCACTGGCTGATCGGATTGCCCGTCGCGCTCTGGCTCGGGTTCCGGACGCGGCTCGGCGTGGTCGGGATCTGGTGGGGCCTCGCGCTCGGACTGACGGCGGTCGCGATCCTGCTGCTGGTTCGTTTCTTCCGTCTCTCTTCGCGGGAGATCGTCCCGCTCGCGCAGCCGTCGTTCCCGACATAGTGGCGGAGGCTTTCAGCCTCCGCCGGGATCGTGCGACGCAGCGGGCCTGCGGAACACGGCGGGAACGTGCGTTCGCCGTGGCTTCGGGGCGTTTCTGCTCGTGGCAATAGTGGCGGAGGCTTTCAGCCTCCGCCGGGATCGTGCGACGAAGCGGGCAGTGTGGAACACGGCGGGAACGTTTGTTCGCCGTGGGCTCGGGGCGTTTCTGCTCGTGGCACGAGAGACGGAGGCTGAAAGCCTCCGCCACTGTTCGGGGTTTCTGCTCGTGGCACGGGAGACGGAGGCTGAAGCCTCCGCCACTGGGAGCCCTGGCCTCGACAGGCCGCTCTGGATGCGATACAGAGTGTCGAACACGAGTGAGGAGAGAATCCGATGGGCGAAAAGGTGAGCTTTCCCTCCAATGCGCACACCTGCGAAGGGTTTCTGGCGGCACCCCCTTCCGGAAAGGGTCCGGCGGTGGTCGTGATCCAGGAGTGGTGGGGTCTCGTGCCTCACATCGAAAGCGTCGTCAAGCGGTTCGCGGCGAGCGGGTTCCTCGCTCTCGCGCCCGACCTCTACCACGGGAAGACGACGAAGTCGCCCGACGCCGCCGGGAAACTGCTGATGGAGCTCGACGCGGAGCGCGCGGTCGGCGAGATTCTCGGCGCGGGTGAGTACCTTCTGAGCCGTCCGGACTGCAGCTCGTCGAACTTCGGCGTCGTCGGCTTCTGCATGGGTGGCGCGCTCGCCCAGGCGGCCGCCACGCGGGGCGCCAAAGTCGGTGCGGCAGTCAGTTTCTACGGCGGATTCAAGAAGGTCGAGCTGGCGTGGGAGAACCTTCAGAGTCCGATCCTCTTGATCTACGGCGAGAACGACAGCGGCGTTCCCGCGTCGCAGGGAATCGAACTGGAGAAGAAGCTGCGGGCGATGGGAAAGATGGCGGACGCGGTCGTCTATCCGGGCGCCGATCACGCATTTTTCAACGACACGCGCCCCGAAGTGTTCAACAGAGGAGCGGCCGATGACGCGTGGAACCGCGCTGTGGGACTGTTTCGGCAACATCTCCGCTGAGCCGCTGTCGTACTCCCCCGTGGCTCGCCCTTTGCTACGTATGAGCTCGTCGAAGAACGAGGCCCGCCGAATCCGGCGAGGCCCTCACAGGAGGCTCATATGAAACGAAATGGATTGATGATGGCCGTCATGGCCATGGCCCTTCTCCTGGCCGCCGCGCCGGCATTTGCTGGCCCGGTTCCCTCGAAGACGGCCGACGGCCAGACCCTGGCTGCCCGCGACATGGATCTGGCGAAGGTGAGCAGCGTGCTCGAGATCAGCGGTGTCGCTGCCGCTCTCGAGGCACAGGGATTCACCGCCGAGGAAGTCGAATCGCGACTCGCAGCTCTCTCGAATGAAGATCTCCGCAACCTGGCTGACAACATCGACCAGATCCAGGCCGCGGGGCTGACTCAGGATCAGTGGATGTGGATCGGCGCTGGCGCGCTCGCGGTCCTTCTGCTGGTCCTCATTCTCTGATTCGACGGATCCAAGCGAGAGGGGGCGGGCACTCGTCCCCTCTCGCTCAACCACGCATGAAGCGACTCGCTCCCATTCTGCTCATCTCCTCGCTCGCCCTCTTCACGACGGGGTGCCTGACGATGAAGCCCCGCTCGATGAATCCGACGGCGTCGGCTACGGTCATCGAGACCGTGCCGATGCGGACGTGGGGCGACAACACCTGCGGCTCGGGCGCGCTCTCTGCCGTGCTGAATCACTACGGCGATCCGGCCACCGAGGCCGAGCTCGACGCGGCCTTCCCGAAAGGGCGTGCCGGCGGGGTGGTGAGCATCGACCTGCTGATCGAAGCGCGCAGGCGCGGATTCGACGCCGAGCTCCTCAAGGGCGATGAAGCCCTCGTGCTCGAGCACCTCGGTGAAGGAACGCCGGTGATCCTGATGCTCCAGATCGCGGATATGCCAGGGGAGAATCGCGATCTCTACCACTATGTGATCGCCGATGGGTACGATGCCGAGAAGGGCCTGGTCCGCCTCCAGTTCGGCGACGGAAAGGCTCGCTGGACCAAGCTCGCCACGCTCGAGAAGCCGTGGAGCGGCGCGGGACATGCGACGTTCGTCGTCCGACATCAGCCGCTCGAAAAGGGGCTCCGGCAGGCCGTCCTTCTGGAAGAAAAGGGAAGCCTGGCCGAGGCGAGAGATCTCCTCCGGCAACTCGCCGAGAAGAATCCGGGGAGCGCCCTGCCGTGGACGAATCTCGGAAACGTGCAGGCGCGCCTGGGCGCTCGATCCGAGGCTGAGTCCGCCTATCGGGAGGCTTTGCGGATCGCCCCCGCGGAGAGGGATGCGGCGAACAATCTGGCGTGGCTTTTGTTCGAGGAGCGGCGCCTTCACGAGGCGGAACCCCTCGCCCGGCAAGCCGTGGAATTCGGAGGGCCGGACCCCCATCTCGCGTGGGACACCCTCGCGCACATTCTCTCCGCCCGGGGGGAGTGCACCGCGGCCGGGACCGCTTGGAGGCATGCCCTCGAAAGTCCGACGATCGATGCCGACAGCCGCCGGCGAGCCGAACGGGCTCTCGCGTCCGGCGGCTGCCTCGACCCGTTGTAGGCGGTTTCCGGTGCGGCCGGGGCTTTCCAGCCCCGGCCCAATCGGTTAGAATGCACCGTCCTTCCGCGCCTCTCTTCACCGCCCGCAGGAATCCATATCCTCTCTGCCCGGCGGCTGGGTCTGATCAGCGCACCAGAGGAACTTCCAATGAATCGTCAAGGAGTCGATATGACGACTGCGACCGCATCCAATCACGCCTTCGCCGCGGCGAAGGACGCCGGGCGCGAGCCCTTCAAAGTAGCCGACCTTTCGCTGGCCGAATTCGGCCGGAGAGAAATCCGCCTGGCCGAGCACGAGATGCCCGGGCTGATGGTCCTCCGCGAACGACACGGAGAGAAGAAACCGCTGAGGGGTGCCCGCATCATGGGCAGCCTCCACATGACCGTGCAGACGGCCGTTCTGATCGAAACTCTCGCCGAGCTCGGCGCCGACGTCCGCTGGGTATCCTGCAACATCTTCTCGACCCAGGACCACGCCGCGGCAGCAGTCGTGGTCGGCCGCCCGGAGACGGGTGGGACGAAGGACGATCCGAAAGGAATCCCCGTTTACGCCTGGAAAGGGGAGACGCTCGAGGAGTACTGGTGGTGCACCTCGGAAGCGCTCCGCTGGCCCGACGGCCACGGGCCGAATCTGATCGTCGACGACGGCGGCGACGCCACGCTGCTGGTCCACAAGGGACGCGAGTTCGAGGTGGCCGGAGCGATTCCGAAGTTCGATCTGGAGAACGATCCGGAAGAGTGGGGAGTGATTCTCGATCTGCTTCGCGACACGCTGGCCAAAGAGCCGGGCCGATGGACGGCGGTCGCCGAGAGGATCCAGGGCGTGAGCGAGGAGACGACCACCGGCGTGCACCGGCTCTATCAGATGATGGAGGCGGGAACGCTGCTTTTCCCCGCGATCAACGTCAACGACTCGGTCACCAAGAGCAAGTTCGACAACGTCTACGGATGCCGTCACTCGGTCATCGACGGGCTCAATCGCGCGACCGACGTGATGATCGGCGGCAAGGTCGCCGTGGTCTGCGGCTTCGGTGAAGTTGGCAAGGGTTGCGCGCAGGCGCTTCGCGGCCAGGGTGCGCGCGTCATCGTGACCGAGATCGACCCGATCTGCGCGCTGCAGGCGGCGATGGAAGGATTCGAGGTCCGTCGCCTCGAGAGCGTTCTCGAGACGGCCGACATCTTCGTCACCTCGACCGGAAACAAGGACGTCGTGACCGCCGAGCACATGGCGAAGATGAAGCACAACGCGATCGTCGCGAACATCGGGCACTTCGACAACGAGATCGACATGGCCGGCCTCAAGAAGATGTCCGGCGTGAAGCGGGTCAACATCAAGCCGCAGTACGACGAGTTCCAGTTCCCGGATGGGCACTCGGTGCTGATCCTCGCCGAGGGACGTCTGATGAACCTCGGCTGCGCGACCGGTCACCCGAGCTTCGTCATGTCGAGCTCGTTCACCAACCAGGTGCTCGCGCAGCTGGACCTCTGGGAGAACGGCAAGAACTACGAGAAGAACGTCTTCGTCCTTCCCAAGAAGCTCGACGAGGAAGTGGCCCGACTCCATCTCGGCCACCTCGGCGTCGAGCTCACCGAGCTGACCAAGTCGCAGGCCGACTACCTCGGAATTCCGAAGGACGGCCCGTACAAGCCCGAGCACTACCGGTACTGATCGTGGCTGCGGTTTAGTCTCAGCAACCGCAGCCGGGCAGGGTGGAGCAGGGTTCCGCTTTGGGGCACGAGGGCCACGGCTGATGAAATCAAGCCGTGGCCACCGTCTCCGTATAATCGCGGGATGCTGCGACGGATCGGACTGACCTTTTTCGCCGGGGCCCTCGGCGGCCTCGTCAACTCGCTTTTGGTCTGGGGATTCGGCGAGCTCGGACTCAATGCGAAAGCGGGAGTGAACCTCGCCCCTGAGCTCACGAAGGAGTGGCTTTATCCGCGTATCGTGTGGGGAGGGCTGTGGGGCTTTCTCTTTCTTTTGCCGATCGCAGCGAAATCCCCCTTCGCCAAGGGGCTGCTTCTGAGCGTCGCGCCGACTCTCGTGCAGTTACTGATCATCTTTCCGGAAGGGCGCGGAGGATGGCTCGGTTTTCAGCTCGGCCCCTTCACGCCGCTCCTGGTCATCTTCTTCAACGCGATCTGGGGGATTACAGCGTCGCTCTACCTGAAACAGGCGGGGCAGCGGTAGGTGAGCCGGTCGCTGGCTTCGGTTTCGTATCTTTCTCGATCCGCCCGGCTTCCCTACAATACTGCGATGCGCCGATTCGTTGTGGCTGCGGGCCTCCTCCTGGCGGCGTGTACGCAGGGGAATGTACCCGCGGGCTCGTCGAGTACCCCCGTGATTCTGATCTCCGTCGACACGCTTCGGGCCGACCGGCTGCCGATGTATGGGTATCAGAAGGTCGCGACGCCGGCGCTCGACGCACTGAGGCAGGACTCGATCCTCTACAGGAACGCATATTCGCACTGCCCACTGACGCTTCCGTCGCACGCCACGGTGTTCACGGGTCTGCTTCCAGCCGAAGCGGGTGTCCGCGACAACATCGGCTACACGCTCGCCGAGGAGGCGGAGACGCTTGCCGAGCTCCTTGCGGGAAACGGGTATGCGACAGGGGGCGCGATCTCCTCGTACGTCATGCGCGCGAAAACGGGGCTCTCTCAGGGTTTCGAGTTCTACGAAGACTCCGTCGAGATCTCCGGCCCCAACATGACGATCGGCCGGATTCAGCGCGACGGAAAGGAGACGATCGAAGCGAGCCGCGCGTGGATCTCCGCGCAGAGCGACCCGCTCTTCTTTTTCCTGCATCTGTACGAGCCCCACACGCCGTACGCGGCGCCGGAGCCGTACGCCAGCCGCTATTCGGACTCCTATGATGCCGAGGTCGCCTACTCCGACGAGCTCGTCGGCCGGTTTCTCGGCCTGCTGAAAGAGCGCGGGATCTATGATCGCGCGCTCATCATCTTCTTCTCCGATCACGGGGAGGGCCTCGGCGATCACGGGGAGGACGAGCACGGCATCTTCCTCTACCGCGAACTGATTCAAGTTCCACTGCTGGTCAAGTTGCCGCGGGCTCGTTCGGCCAACTCGGTCGTGGAAACTCCCGTGCAGCTGAGCGATATCTTTCCAACGGTCCTCGAGCAGACTCTGACTTCGGGGGGGCGTCCTTCGGCCGGAGTCGCATCCCTGCTCGGCTTCATCGGGAACGAACAGCCGGGGCGGCAGATCTACAGCGAAACGTGGTACCCCAGATTCCACTTCGGATGGAACGAGCTCCAGTCTCTCGTCGACGGCTCGCACCACTACATTCGCGCACCGAAGCCGGAGCTGTACGATCTCGCCCGGGATCCGGGCGAGAAGGAGAACGTTCTCGACGTGAACCGGCGGATCTATTTCCGCATGGCAGAAGCGATCGAGTTCCTGCTCGAGGAGCCATCTGCCCCGAAGCCCGTCGATTCGGAGGAAGCGGCAAAGCTGGCCGCCCTCGGATACCTCGGGTCGACAGTCGTCACCGACCCCGGCGAGGCACTGCCCGATCCGAAGGACAAGATCGAGACCTTTCGCGACATTCAGCGGGCCTTCGTGCTGATCCGCCGGCACGACCTGGTGGAGGGACTCGAGATCGTGGAGGCCATCCTCGCGGACAACCCGAAGATGGTTGATGTCTGGGCTCTCAAGTCGAACGCGCTCGCCTCCCTCGGGCGCGAAGCGGAGGCGATCGAAGCAGCGAAAGAAGGACTGAGGCTGTCGCCGACCGCATCCCATCTGGCCCTCGAAGTCGCCAACCTGGCGCTCTCGATCGGCCGCCTCGATGAAGCGGCGCAGCACGCCGAGCTCGTCGTGACGCGCGAGCCAGGCCGCGCCTGGGAAGTTCTCGCGCGCATCTGGATCGCCCGAGGAAATCTCGACGAGGCGGAAGCGGCGGCCCGCAAGGCGCTCGCCGAAGATGAAGAGAGAGTCATCTCGCTGGTGACCCTGGCCCGCGTCGAGAAGGAACGGAAGAATTATGAGCAGGCGCTCCTCCACCTCGACGAGGCCACCCGTAGAATCGAAGCGACCGGAAACCGGTCGGTGACCCACGCGTGGTTCCTTCGGGGCGACGTGCTTGCGAGGCTCGGCCGAATCGAGGAGGCCGAGGCGGCTTTCCGCCGGGAGATCGAGCTCTTCCCGGAATCGCCCGAACCGTACCGGAATCTAATCCTTCTTCTCGTCGCGGACGGCCGCACGCAGGAGGGGGCGAATCTGGTGTTCCAGCTCATCGAGTCGTCACCCACGCCCCCCGCCTACGAGGCCGTGATCGACACCCTCCGGATCGTCGGAGACGAGCGAGGAGTCCGCTACTGGAAGGCGAAGGCCCGGGAGCGTTTTCCGGGAGAGAGCCAGTTCCGCGGATCGGCGAGCTGAGGCTGAGAAGAGGCCCCCCCCCGGCAGGGCTCCCGTCCACGGTTTCCTCGGGATTTTTTCCTTCCCGTGGGGCCTCAAACTCACCTGCGTCCCGGCATCGCTTGGCCGGCTCCCCTTTGCCCCCCCCAGGGGACCAGGGTCGAGCCGCACGGGTTCCGGACCAGGACCGACACATTTCGGTTGCATGCCTGTGTCAGATGTGTATCATTCGCGTAACTACTTCAGGACAATTTAGGCACCAGTTCGTAACATTGAAACACGGCGTATTGCGCTGTGAACGCAATCGCCTCAATGAAAGGAGCCATCTATGACAGGGAGTCCTATGTCCAGGGGACGCTGGCGGGCGACGGCCGTCGGAATCTGCGTTCTTTTCCTCGCCGTTACGGCGTTCGCGCAGTCGCAGACAGGAAACATTTCCGGGAGGGTGGTGGACCAGGGGGGCGACCCGCTGCCGGGCGTCACGTTGACGCTGACCGGAGGGGGAGCCCCCAGGGTCTTCGTCACGGACGACAACGGGGCATTTCGGTTTCTTTCGCTTTCGCCGGGGCGTTACTCGGTGATCGCGGAGCTGGTCGGAATCGGATCGGTCCGGCGTTCGATCGACGTGAATGTCGGTCGCAACTCGGAAGTCATGCTGACGATGACTCCCGCACTCGAGCAGACGATCACGGTCACGGCCGAGACGCCCCTTCTCGACGTTCGGCAGACCGGCACGGGCGCGACCGTGACGAGGATCGAGCTCGAGGAGATTCCGACCGCGCGCGACCCGTGGGTCGTGCTCCAGCAGATTCCGGGCGTTCTGATGGATCGGGTCAATGTCGGCGGCAACGAGAGCGGGCAGCAGTCGCAGTACGTCGGCAAGGGGGTTGGCGGGGACCAGGCGACGTGGAATGTGGACGGGGTCGTGATCACGGACATGGCGGCGACCGGTTCGTCTCCGACGTACTACGATTTCGATGCGTTCGAGGAAATGCAGGCGACCACGGGCGGCTCGGATCCGCGCGTGCAGACAGCGGGGGTTCAGCTGAACATGGTCACCAAGCGCGGAACCAACGAGCTCGACGGTTCAGCGCGCTATTTCTGGACGGACAATGAATTCCAGGACGATCCGGTGATTCCGACCGAGGCCCAGGGATACCTCAGCCGCGTCAACGAGATCGACAACATCCAGGACTACGGCATCGAGGCGGGTGGGGCGATCATCCGGGACCGGCTGTGGCTCTGGGGAGCCGTGGGTCGAAACGAGATCGACATTCTGGCCGCGAGCGGCGCGGCTCAGGCGCGTGATTTCACCCTCCTCGAGAACATCAATGCAAAGCTCAATGCCCAGGTCGCGAACAACAACAGCGCGACGGTGTTCTATAGCCTCGGCGACAAGATCAAGGAAGGCCGGAATGTCGGACCGACCCGTCCCCCCGAGACTGCGTGGAATCAGGAAGGTCCGACCGACATCTGGAAGTTCGAAGACACGCACATCTTCTCGCCCAACTTCTACGCGACCGCGATGTACTCGACGGTTGGTGGCGGGTTCCAGCTGATTCCGGCGGGCGGGCTCGACGTCAACGACGTCTTTCTCGATCCGACGGGCGTCTGGCACAACAGCTTCTACTATTACTACACCGACCGTCCGCAGACGCAGTACCGTGCAGACGCCTCGACATTCTTCGATACAGGCGATATCGCCCACGAGCTCAAATTCGGGTTCGGCTATCGCGAGACGCCGGTGACCTCGGTCAGCGGCTGGCCGGGTGATGCCTGGGCGTACATGTTCAACGATACAGAAGGCCTCGCATTTCTCTATCGCACCAGCGCGGCCGACTACCAGACCGAGTACATGGATTTTTACGTCGGCGACACGATGCTGCTGGGGAACCTGACGATTCAGGCAGGCGTCCGATTCGACATGCAGGAGGGAAGTAACAATCCTTCCTCGACGGGCGCGAATCCGATCATTCCGGAGTTTCTGCCCGCGGTGAGCTCGGCGGGGGATACCGAAGGAATCGAATGGAGAGACATCTCACCGCGTATCGGTGCGACGTACTCGATGGGCTCGGACCGCCGGACACTCCTGCGGGCGGCCTACAATCGATATGCCGACCAGCTCGGTGCCGGACCTCTCTTCGGAGCCAACCCTCTGGGTGCCTATCAGTACTTCTACTATTACTTCGAAGACCTGAATGGTGACAAACAGGTTCAGAGGAACGAGATCCTCGGGCTCGAGGACGGGCCGCTGGGCTGGTACAACATCGACCCGAATAACCCGGGCGTTGCAGCGCCGCTCGGCCGTTATGACGACAACCTCGAGGCGCCGTACACGGACGAGTTCCTGATCGGCGTCGAGCAGGAGCTGCTCCCCGAGTTCGTCATCGGATTGAACTACACCCACCGGAAGATGAACAATTTCGTCTGGACTCGCTCCGAGAAGGATTTCCTCGGCAGCGGCAACTTCTACTCCAGCGCCGACTACGTTCCGGGCACGCCGGTCACCGGAACTCTGCCGAACGGGTCGAGCTTCACGACCCCGACCTGGCAGCTCGCTCCCGGAGTCGACCGGCCGGTCTTCGGAGTCGTTCAGAACCGTCCCGACTACGAGCAGACCTACGACGGCATCGAGCTGAACGCGACCAAGCGACTCGCGAACCGCTGGATGATGCGCGCCAGCGTCTCGTTCGCCGACTGGGAGCAGAGCGTTGGACCGAATGGGTATATCGATCCGACGGAACTGCTCGCTGCCTACGGATGCTCCTCCTGCGACGGCGAGGCGGTCGTCCAGGGTTCCGGCACGGGCAGCGGTGCCAAGGGTGGCATCTACATCAACTCGAAGTGGTCCTACGTCCTGACCGGTCTTTACGAGCTGCCGTGGGATGTGAGCATCGGCGCCAGCATCGTGGGACGGGAGGGATATCCGATTCCCCAGTACGCGAATCACAACGCGGGTGACGGAATCTTCAAGAACGTCCTCATCAATGGTGTCGATCCGGTTCGCAACGACGACATCATGAACCTCGACCTGCGCCTGGCCAAGGAAGTGAACGTCGGCCCCATCGGGTTGACGCTCTCGGCCGACGTTTTCAACGTCACGGACGAGCGCACGGTCATGCAGCGACAGCATCAGGTGGTTCGCCGCGGATCTCAGTTCGCGGCTGCCAATCGGATTCTCGAGCTCCAGTCTCCGCGCGTCATCCGTTTCGGCGCACGGCTTCGCTTCTGAGCGGAAGGCGGGCGGTCCAGGCCGCCCGCCTTCACGATCGCGCCCGCCGGGGGGGGAGAGATTTCTCCCGGCGGGCCTGATTGCGAGCCGCCCACCATCGCCTTTCCCGAGAGCCGCAGCCAATGCGCCGGCTTTCGGCTCACGAGGAGATCATCTTGAAACGAACGATCGTTTGTGCGGCCGCTTTTCTCTTCATCGCGGCGTCCGTTCACGCGCAGGCCTGGCGCGGAATGGGGCGGATCCAGGGAACCGTCACCGAGCTCGGAAGCTCGAAACCGGTGGAGGGCGCTCTCGTCCAGCTTCAGTCGGTCAAGGCAGGAAACGAAGGTCCCGAGATCAAGACCGACAAGAAAGGGAAGTGGGCCGCCCTCGGCCTCGTCGGGGGGACCTGGAACATCGACGTAACGGCCGAGGGGTATATCCCCCGGCAGATCGCGGTGCAGCTCAGCGAAGTCACGCGCATGCCGCCGATCAAGATCGAGCTCGAGCCGTTGCCCCCTCCCGAGCCGGAACCAGAGCCGCGCCAGGTCGTTCAGCTGGGCGGGCAGACCGTCGAGCCCGATGTGGCTGCATCCATCGAG
>JBHEOL010000172.1:0-44850 GCA_046261635.1 Thermoanaerobaculia bacterium
GTTCGCCGGGCAAGGATTCTCGAGGCGGCGCGAGATATCGCCGCACGCGGTCTGACGGCCGTTCATGACGCAGGGGTGGATCAGGACACGATTCAGCTGATGAGGGAGCTGATCGATGCGCACCAACTCCCCATCCGCGTCTATGCGATGCTCTCCGACGATTCGGAACTGCTCGCTTACTGGTTCGGGCGCGGACCGCTCATCGACTATGGGGACCATCTCACTGTTCGCTCGGTGAAACTGTACGCGGACGGTGCGCTGGGAAGCCGGGGGGCCGCGCTTCTGGCCCCGTATTCAGACGATCCAACGAACTCGGGACTGATGATCGCTTCGACCGAGCACATGACGAACCGGTCGCGGGCGGCCAGTGCGGCCGGGTTTCAGGTCGGTACGCATGCGATCGGCGATCGGGCCGTACGCAATGTGATCGACGCTTACGAGGCCGCGGCCATCGGGCCGGATCAGCGGTTCCGGATCGAGCACCTTCAGGTGGTCGCTCCGGAGGATTTCTCACGTCTCTCCACCCTCGGAATCATCTCGGCGATGCAGCCGACCCACGCGACGTCGGACATGCCGTGGGCCGAGGATCGCCTCGGAGCCGACCGCGTCCGCGGCGCTTATGCCTGGCGCACGGTTCTGGACGCCGGCAGCAGGCTCGCCCTCGGCTCCGATTTCCCCGTCGAACAGGTCGATCCGTTTCTCGGAATCTATGCGGCGGTGACCCGGCAGGACCTCGAAGGATCCCCCGCAGGCGGATGGTTCGCCGACCAGCGGCTGACTCTCGAGGAGGCGATCCGCGGATTCACTCTCGATGCTGCGTTCGCGGCATTCGAGGAGGATCGCCGCGGCAGCATCGAGGTCGGGAAGTGGGCGGATCTCACGATCGTCGAGCCCGAGCCGCGCGAAGGTGCCGCGAGACAGTTGCCTGAGACTCGGGTGCGCTACACGATCGTGAATGGACGCATCGTTCACCGGACCGAATGAGCGTTACTCCTTTCGCTCGCAGCAGGCGCCCGTAGCCGCTTCTCCTTGCGGAGGCGGTTTCTTTTCACATCAGAGAAACGATGTGGGATCAGCGGCCGAAACCGGGATGAAGCGCCGTTCCAGGACATCCTTCGACGCATACCATGCAGTTCGTGCAGCCGTCGAACCTCTTTATCTGACGTGGATCGAGCCCCCATGGACATCCCGCATGGCAGGCCGCGGGCGTTTCGTGAAGGCACCGCTCCACATCGTAGCGGATCAAAAGGGTCTTTCGGCTGCGGACCAGGTTCGCGAAGGTGCCGACCGGGCAAAGCGCCCGGCACCAGAGCCGCCGAGGCCCGACGAGCTCGAAGATCAGAAGCAGAAGCAGCAGTCCGCCGGTCGTCAGCGACAGGATCCGGAGATAGAGAATCTCGGCCGGAAGGGTCGTGATCAGGCGTGGAGCCGAGAGAATCGCGACGATCGGGATCCCCGAGAGGGCACCCAGGGCGAAGAGCACCCCGAGCAGAGTCGCCCTGGGCGCGCGCAGCTTGACCCACGGGCGACCGTGCCACGGTCGTGGACGAAGCTTCTGCTTCACCTTGTCGATCATTTCGGACAGCAACCCCCACGGGCAGACCCAGGAGCAGAACACGGGGCCGGCGACGAGCGCCATCACCACGATGGGGAGAAGGCCGACCAGAAGCGAAAGGACCAGCAGACGCCCGGCGAGGGCCGCGGAGAGCGCACCGGCCGGCTCGATGAGATCGATCGGGCCGATCCGGAGAGCCGCGAGCGTTCCGACGACCTGATGGTGCTCCGCCCGGTTCAAGAGTGGAATCGCGATGTAGAGGATCACGATCGAGATCTGCGCCAATCGGCGCCAGCGATTCCAGGAGACCTGGCGGGCCATCACGCGATCTTTCCGGCTGGTCTGATCACGATCGCGGGTCGCGAGGCGGGGCAGACCCGCTCACAGATTCCGCACCCGACGCATTGGTCGGTTACGTAGGGCTTGAGCTCGCCATTCTGGTAGATCGCCTCGCCCTGCAGAGGACATTCGTCGACACACGTGCGGCAGAGAATCCCCTGGAAGGCATAGCAGGTCGACTCGTCGATGACGGCGATGCCCATGCGGACCGCCCGCTTGTCGGTGAGCGTGGGATCGAGCGCTCCCGACGGACATACCGGCGGGCACTGCATGCAGAGATAGCAGGGAATCTCCCTCGCGACCGCGTAGGGGGTCCCCATGTCTTTCTTATCCGGTCCCGCGGGTTTGAGCGTTCCGTAGGGACAGACTTCGATACAGCGGTTGCAGCGGATGCAGAGCGCCGTGAACTGGTGCTCGGGCTTTGCTCCGGGCGGGCGCAGGGGCGCCGGACCGAGAAAATCGCGAAGCCACCCGAAGCGGGACCTAGTCATTCCTCGTCGTCTCCGACGAAGGTCGGGAACACGCCGACGATCGCTTCTTCCGAGGCGAGGAGCTCTTCGGCCAGCCCTTCGAGCGCCTCGCCGGTCTCTCCAGTCCAGACGGCGGCGATCCTCCGGTCTCCGTCGCCCCCCTTCAGTTGCAGCCCTTCAACACGTGCCAGCCGTGCAGCGACCGCGGGCTCCGAACCAGGCAGTGTTTCGATGATGACTCCGGCGACGATCATGATGTCCTTTCTAATGCCGGGAGATCCCCGGCCGGAGTGGCCCGCGCCCCAGCGGAGCGCGGGCCACCAGGTGAACTCAGACTTTCGTTACCTTCACCGCGCAGATCTTGAACTCGGGCTGCTTGGATCCGGGGTCGACGGCGTCGATCGTCATGATGTTGCACATGTGATCGGCGTCGTGCATGTGGATGTACACGAGTCCCTTCGAGGAGGAGTCCGCAATCTTTGCGCGGAACACCTCGGACCCGCGCCGCGAGGAGACCCGGACCCTGTCGCCGGTCTTCACGCCCAGCTTCTTCGCATCGGCAGGGTTGATCTCGGCCATCGACTCATAGTTCGCGTGAACGAGCTCCTTGCAGTTCCTCGTCATCGTGGAGGTATGCCAGTGCTCGATGTTTCTCCCGGTCGTGTAATAGAACGGGTACTCGGCGTCGGGGACCTCCTCCGGCGGCCTCTGAGGACGCAGCCAGACGACCGCCTTATTGTCGGGCCGGCCGTAGAACTGGATCCTGTGCGGCCAGCTCGCCGAAACGAGGGGATCTTCTCCTTTGACGTAGCGCAGAGTGGTTCCCGGATGCCCTTCGGTCGGCAGCGGCCAGATCAGACCGGGCTCCTTGCGCAACCGCTCGCGGGTCATCCCGCTGAAATCGTACGCGGTGCCCTTGGCGAGGGTCAGGATCTCCGTCCAGATCTCGCTCGTGTTCCTGAACGGGAGCAGTTTGCCGTGCCCGAGGCGCTTCGCCAGATCGCAAAGAATGGCGAAGTCAGGCCGCGCTTCGCCCGGAGGCGGCGTTGCCTGCTCCATCAGCTGATACCGGCGCTCGGCGCAGCCGTAGACTCCTTCCTTCTCGACCCAGAGAGCTGCCGGAAGAACGACATCTGCGAGCTCCGTGGTCCGGGTGGGGTGGTAGCTGTCGGCGACAACGACGAACGAGTCGTCCTTCTGCATCGCCTTCCGATAACGGTTCACATTCGGCAGCGACTGTCCCGGATTCGTGCACATGATGTAGAGGCACTTGATCTTTCCCTCTTCCAGTGCGCGGAACATGTCGATGGTGGCCAGGCCAGGCTTCGGCGCCAGCGTGCCCGCCGGGATCTTCCAGAGCGCCTCTATCTCGGCGCGGTGTTTTTCATTGGCAACCAGCCGGCCGTAGGGAAGAAGGTGGGATAAGGCTCCACCGTCCCGCACGCCACCGCAGGCGTTCGGCTGTCCCGTGAGCGAGAAGGGCGTGTTGCCCGGAGTCCCGATCTTCCCGGTGATGAGATGGAGGTTGTGAACGAGGTTGTTCGCCCACACGCCCTTGGTGCGCTGATTCAGCCCCATGCACCACATCGACATGGAGGCTTTCCCCTTCGCACCAAACCACCGGGCGGCGGTGATGATGTCCTCGGGCTTGCAATCGGCGATGGCTGCTGCTTTCTCCGGCGTGTAGTCCTGGAGCATTGCGACGTAGTCGGCCCAGCTCTTGTTCGCCTCGGCACCCTCTCCGAAGATCAGATGCGTCTTGATGAACTCCTCGTCGATCATCTTCTCGTTCACCAGGACCCAGGCCATCGCGTTGAGAATCGCGAGATCGGTTCCGGGCTTGAATGAGAGATGAAGATCTGCGATGCGAGCGGTCGGGGTCTTCCGAGGGTCGATGACGATGACCTTCGTCCCGGGCTTCGAGTTCTTCCGCTTCACGATTCGCTGGAAAAGGATCGGATGTGCTTCCGCCGCATTCGACCCGATGAGAAAGATGACATCGGCGTGATCGATGTCCTCGTAGGTTCCCATCGGCTCGTCTTTGCCGAAGGTCGTCATGTAGCCGCCGACGGCAGAAGCCATGCAGAGCCGCGGGTTTCCTTCGACGTTGTTGGTGCGGATTCCGGCCTTGAAGAGCTTGTTCGCGCAGTACGTCTCCTCGGTCAGCCCCTGGCCGGAGCCGTAAAACCCGACCGAATCGGGGCCGTACTGATCGATCGACCTCTTGAATTTCGAAGCGACCAGAGTCATCGCTTCGTCCCAGCTCGCCTTGACGAGCTTGCCATTCTTGCGGATGAGGGGGTGGGTCAGGCGATCTTTACCGGTGAGAATCTGGGGAAGAAGGAAACCCTTCAGGCAGAGGAAGCCCTGGTTGTGGTTCTCCTTGTCCCCCTTGACGGCGAAGACCTTGCCGTCCTTGACTCCCGCATAGAGCCCGCACCCGGTGCCGCAGTAGCGGCACACGGTCTTGACCCATTTTTCGCCGCCGGGCTGAGCGGCAAAGGCCTCGGCGGTGAAACGAAAATCGCCGAGAGCAGCGAGTGCGCTCGCTGCCGCCGCAGACTCGAGAAGTGTGCGTCTGGTGATGGTCATTGGTCACCTCCTGCCGGAGTCCAGTGAGGATTCAGAGCATGCGCCGAGTGGCACGAGAAGCAGCTCTTCTCCTTCATCTTCGGATGCTCCATGGTCGCGACCTGCTGCGGGTGGCATCCGAGGCACCGCTCCGGTGTTGGCTCGATGGTGAAATCTTCGCCCGTGGAGCCGTGGCAGACGAAGCAGAGAACGTTGTTCATTCCATGCGGGCCGGCGTACCAGGCCTGCACGACTTCCGGGTGGATGTCGGCGTGGCAGTCGGCGCACGCGATCGTCTCGTCGACTTCCGGATGCTCGACTTTCGCAGGCGCCTTGGTGTCTGCCAACTCCGCCCAGGAGGCCGAAACACCGAGCCCCCAGAGAAGCGCAGCCGCCATGAGCAGCACGAACAGTTTCGATTTCATAGCTTCCTCGTTTCTTCGTGTGGGAGGGCACCCTCCCGGCGGAGGGCACCCTCCCGGTGTCGAGATCAGCCGCCGATCTTCAGTCCGCCGTAGTTGAACCGGAGGGTGGTCCGGAGCTCCCAGGCTGAGTCGTCATACAGCGCAGTTCCATTGATGAGGTACCCGGCAGCATCTCCGGGGAAGAAGACTCCGCCCCGGAGGGTCCAGATCAGGTTCTTCATCACGTTCCAGTCGAGCATGAAATCGACCTCGGAACCGAGATCGTCGGAGCTTGCCGCCCCGAACTCTCCCGGATCGATCGCTCCGTTGCCGTTGACGTCACTCCACGGACGCAGCGGTTCGGTCGCCTTCATGACCGTTCCCGAGAGGAACAGCTTCCACTGCGGGCGGATGGGGAAGGAGGCGTTGAGCTGCAGGAGCGTCGTGTTCTCGAACTCGCGATAGCCGCGGGAGCCGGGCGATCCGAGGCCCTGGGGCGTGATCCCTTCCTCATCGGGCATGATCGAGTCTTCCCAGACCTCGTTCACGTAGAAGAAGCCGTTCGTGCGGATCTTGTTGATGTTGCCGTCGCCCGACATCGGGTCGTCGTCGCCGGATCCCATGCCGAAGACTGCTCCAACCGTCGCCTTGCCGACCGGCATCTTCGCGTCGAGGTAGAGGTTGTATCCGGTCAGATCGCCGTTGTTGACGTCGAGGAGCTGATTGGGACCCGAGTTGACGTTCGGGACATCGTCGCTGCCGGTCAGGTAGTCGACTTCACCCTTGAGAGCGACTTTGCCGGCCTTTCCGGCGAACGCGAATCCGAGCGCGGTGACCTGGCTCAGGTTCGGGCGGAAGCGGGCGTTGAAGTACTGCAGCTCGTTCGGAGCGTAGGTGCGGCCGTCAATGTCCCCGCGGTCTCTGTAATAGGCAATGAAGGGATTGAGATTGAAGTTGCCGCGCTTGCCGGCGAAGTTGACGTAGAACAGATCAGAATCCTCTCCGCTGACTCCACCCGGGGCGACGTCGTCGGTGAGCGAGTCCGCGCCCTCGTACATCTTCGTCCAGTCGAAGGTCGTGACCCAGTTCCCGTACTTGCGCGAAACCTGAACTCCATCCCCGTCCTGGTCGAGGACGAGAAGGTTACCGAGCTTGTTCCCCATGCGGCCGACGCGGAAGGTCGTCCCTGCGATCTGCTCGGGAGAGAACTCGACGTATGCCCAGTCGACGTGCATCAGGAAGTTCGTTTCCTTGTTGTTGAACAGATTCGAGAAGCCGGGACGGTCATTGTCCCGCTGCTCGTTGTCGAGGCCGAAGATGGACTGGGCAATGTCGATCCGCACGACGCCTTTCAGGTTCGGCCCATAGCTGAGCTCGGGTTGAATCCTGAAGAGCTGGATCATGTACGCGTCGTGATCGGTGACGAGTCCGGGCGCGTCCTTGCCGAGAAAGAAGTTGTTCTGTGTATAGCCGTTGAACTCGTAGAAGCCGCCGAGGGTGAGCGCCAGCTTCGGATCGGGCGCGGGCGTCTTAGGCTGTCCCTCGGGGGCAAGCGGGGGGGTCTGGGGTGGCGGCGGGGTCGTCTGGGCGAACCCGGCGGCCGCGATCATCAGCGCGATCGCTGCGATCGCGATCCAACGGGGAAACTGCGTGTTCATTCCTCTCTCCTTTTCCTTGAAGCCCCTTCTGCATGGCTGGTCAGGTTGACGCTGGGACCGAGGGTCCGGGCGTCGCATGAACCCATCAATCATGGGGTCGACGTGATCATCACGAGGTGGCGCCAGCCACTCGGCAACGGGGACTGATCGCACCCCGGTCAGGGTCAAGCTCACTGCTGGTACCTCTGCTCGTAGAAGTCGAGCATCTTCTGAATTTCCTCCTTGCTCAGCCCGTGCTTCCAGGCGTGCTCGGGCATCTGGAGTGCTGCCGTGGTGACGCCCGGCATGGCATGCTCGGCCTGGGGCAGGAACTTGTTGTAGAAGTGCTTCGAAACTTCATAGAACCCGTGCCACTGGGTGAAGTCGGGTCCCATCATCGACGCCCCCATCCGAGCGCGGCGTCCTTCGTGGTGCCACAGTTCGTAGAACGTCCATTCGAGCTCTTCGTCGAACGGAGTCGGCGTGATCTTCCCCTCGGCCCTGAGGGTCTCCATGATGTCGTTGGCCGGGATCGCGAACTTGTCGTTGTAGAGCCCGACCGCGTCATCGAACATCTGGAAGTAGTTGGTGGTCCAGGTCTCGCCGTGGCATTCGAGGCAGACCTTGGTCATCCTGTCGCGGCGAATCTCCCACTCTTCGAGCCGCTTGGAGACGACCGGACGCAGAGTCCATGAGATGCGGTCGCCGATGTCGTGCGTGATTTTCTGGGTCGGCGTGGCGCTCATGTGGCACGTGGCACACGTGGGTGCGGCGGTGTAGTTCTTTCCCACGATCCACTCGTCGGCATCGAGATTCATCGCCTCGCGATGAGCGACGAACATGATCCCGTGCTTCGATTCCTCGAAGATCTCGATCTGCGGGTGATCCGGTCCCATGTGGCACCGGCCGCAGGTTCGCGGCTCACGCGCCTGCGCCTTCGAGAAGTGATGACGCGTATGACAGGCGGTACAGGTGCCGATGGATCCGTCCGGGTTGACTCGGCCGATTCCGGTGTTCGGCCAGCTCCCCGGAAGAGGGACGCCTTTGTCGCTCACCTGGACGACCGAACCGTGACACTGTTTGCAGCCGAGGTTCGCGCCAGGCACGCCTTCGATGACCTCGCCGAGAATGTTGTCGAGGGAACCGATGAACTCAGCGGCCTTCGCATGGTGGGAGTCGGTGAACTGGTCGAACTGCTCCTTATGGCAGCTTTCGCAGTCCCGCGGGCTGGGGACCATTGCGACCTGATATCCCTCGTGAACCCAGAGGTCCTTGTCGCCCTCCTTCGCCTGGTGGCAGGACATGCAGCCGATTCCCTTGGCGGCATGGACCGACTTCTCCCACTGCCGTGAAAAGTCGACTGCCGCATGCTTTTCATCGTGACAGTTGATGCAGGCGCGCGTGACTTCGTCGGCGTGATACCGCGCCGTCTTCTCCGGCTTCGCGCGCTCTTTCTCGATCCAGCCGACGGCGATGGCCGACGCCGTGAAGGCCACGGCGAAGAGCGCTACGAGTACTTTCTTGAAATGCAAGCTCATGCTCCCTCCTGAAGAGCTCATGACAGGGCTTCCCAGATCAGAAAAACGATCACCGTGGCGAGGAAAGCGCCCCCCACCACCGGTGCGATCTCGAGTTCGGGTTTACGGCGGCGGATTGCGCCGTCGATGAAAGGCCAGAAAAGGATTCCAAGGCCGGCGACGATGATCCCGGTCATGCCGAGCCACAGCGGTGCGATCTTCAGCCACCTGAAGGCGGGGTAGAAGTACCACTCGGGCTTGACGTGGAGGGGGGTCACCTGCGGATTCGCCGGCTCACCGAGATGAGCCGGGAAAATCATCGCCAGCATCGTCACGGCGGTGACCAGGACCAGGCCGACGATCAGCTCCGTCGTCACATGATCAGGAAAGAACGCGAAGTAGCGGTTGGGATCGAACCTCTTCTTCCCCTCCCGATCCTCCTCCACGGTGATCGGCCGTTCCTGCACCTCTTTCGGGGCGTCGAGCTCCATGACCCCGTGGATCCTGAGGAGGAAGACGTGGAGGCCGATCAGAACCAGCGCCAGGACCGGCATCGCTCCGATATGCAGCACGTAAAGCCGCGTCAGCGTCGTCGGGGTGACCGTTGCGCCACCCCGCAGCAGCGCCGCGGTCCAGGGACCGACGAGCGGAAGCTGCCCCGCCACGTTCGTTCCGACCGTCGCCGCCCAATAGGAAAGCTGATCGTAAACGAGCGCGTAGCCCGTGAACGCGAACCCGAGCGTCACTCCGAGAAGCGCGACGCCCACCATCCAATTCAGCTCGCGCGGCTTCCGGTACGCGCCGGTGAAAAAGACCCGGATCGCGTGAAGGGCGACCGCCACGATCATCAGGTTCGCCGTCCAGTGATGCACCGAGCGAATCCACCAGCCGAACGGCACCGCCTCCTGGATCCGCTGCACCGATTGCCAGGCTCTTTCAGGGGAGGCTTCGTAATAGAACGTCAGCAGAATCCCCGTGGCGATCTGGATACCGAGAAGAATCAGGGGGGTGCCACCCAGCGCGTACCACCAGTTCTTCATGTGGTGCGGGATCGGTTCTTTCGACAGCTCCTCGAATACCTCGATGTCGACCGGCACTCGTTCCTTGATGAACCGCTGCCACGAATTGACTCGTGTCGTCGTCATCTCACGCCTCCGCCACCGGCACGGTCACGAAGACCTTGTCCTGGTCGAGTCGCACCGTGAAGGAAGCGAGCGGCGATGGAGGCGGACCGGCCGTCACCTTTCCGGCCGTGTCGAATCGTCCGTCGTGGCAGGGACAGAGGAAGTTCTTCTCTCGCGAATCCCAGCCGACCTGGCAACCGAGATGCGTGCACACCGAGGAGAAGACCCTCACGTCCCGCTCCCCGAGCCGGACCGCCAGCAGGTCGTTGCCCAGTACCGAACGGAAGCTGCGGCTCGCGCCGACCGGAAGGTCTCCGAGCTGAGTCAGCAGGATTTCTTCGGCGCTCCCGCGCCGCGCCGGAACGAGGAACCGGCGAAAGTAATCAGCAGCAAGAACAAATCCGGGGATGAGCGCCAGGCCCATCACCAGGTTCGCAAGAAAATCGCGTCGTCGTAAGCGGGACCAGTTCATGACTCCTCCGGGTTGATCCCTGGAGCGAGGCAGGTGCCGCGGAGCCCGTTTCAATCCAATCCACTGATTCCGTTCTACTTGCGGACTTCAAAGGCCTCGTGACCGGACGGGTCATTCGGCAGCGGATTTCCGTGTCACGTCTCACGCAAATGAGCCGAAACGACTGACGGATCTAGGCTTAGTGGGCTCGGTCGAATCGGCAGTCGACTGCCGATTCCGCTCTCCGGAGGAAGTTCATTGCGAACCGTGGGGAGGTGACGACCGGCGCCGGAAGCGAAACGTCGGTGGGGAGAGAACGCGGGAACAGAGGCTCTTTCAGCTCAGCCGGCCACAGTGGGGGACCCGCGTTCCCTCTCGCGGGGTCCCCGGACGAGCCCGTGCTTGCGAAGAAGGTTGTAGAGCTGACGGGGGGAGATGGCGCTCTTCCTGGCGACCTCCGACAGCCTTCCACCCCACGCCTGCATCGCCTGCTCGAGATACTTGCGCTCGAACTCGTCGACCACGTGCTGCTTTTCCACCTGGAATGGGGCGAGGAGGAGCTGGCCCGAGTCGCGCGGGCAGCGCAGGCGACCGCCCTGACTGAGGATGACGAGTCGCTCGAGCGTGTTCTCGAGCTCTCTCACGTTCCCTGGCCAGCGTTGCGCGGAGAGCCAGGCGATCAGGTCGGAATCGATGTCGGTGATTTCCTTCTCGTGGCGCTGGGCGAGACGAGGAAGGATGAAGTGAACCAGGTCGGGGATGTCTTCGCTGCGTTCCCGCAGCGGCGGGATATGGATCGGCACGACGTTGAGCCGGTAGAACAGATCCGCGCGGAACTCGCCCGCCTCGACCTCGGCATGCAGATCGCGGTGAGTCGCCGCCACGATGCGAAGGTCGACCGCCTGGCCCGCATCGGACCCTAGGGGTGTGACCTCTCCATCTTCGAGCAGTCGAAGGAACTTCGGCTGCAGGCTCTGCGGAAGATCGCCGATCTCGTCGAGAAAGAGCGTTCCGCCGTGCGCGGTGAGAGCGCGCCCCTGCCGCATGCGCTCGGCGCCCGTGAACGCGCCGCGGGTATGGCCGAACATCTCGGCCTCGAGCAGCGTCTCCGGAATGGCAGCGCAGTTGAGCGCGACGAATTTCTTCTGAGAGCGTCGGGAAGCGGCGTGGATCGCCCGGGCCACGACCTCTTTCCCGGTCCCGGTCTCGCCGGTGATGAGCACGGTCACTTCGGTGGGGGCGACGTCCGCAATCAGCTCCCTCATCCTCTCGATGGCGGAAGATCGGCCGACCAGCTGGCCGGCGGCCGTGGAGAGCCGCGTGTCCCGCAGATCACGCCTCAGCCTTCGCAGCTCCACCGCCCTGCCGAGGACGAGTCCCAGCTCTTCGTAGTCGAGCGGCTTCGGCAGATACGTGAACGCACCGATCTTCATCGCCTCGACCGCCAGCCTCTCGTCTCCATGCCCCGTGATCATCACCACCGGAACATCGGGCGCCCGGCGGTGGAGGTAGCGAAGCACATCCATGCCAGACATGCCCGGAAGAAGATAGTCGACGACGATCACGTCCGGCTGGATTTCCGGGAGCATCGATAGCGCGATGCTTCCCTCGCTCGCTGCATGGACGACGTAACCCTCGCGCTCGAGCGCCACGGACATGACGCGGACCGCGACGGGTTCGTCTTCCACGACGAGGACGACCGGAGGACGAGGACGCTTCATCGCGAAACGAGACGCGCAACAACGCGCGCGCCTCCCTCCGGAGGATTCGAGACCTCGAGATCTCCACCATGAAGGCGGCAGACCTCGCGCATGATCACCAGCCCCAGTCCCGTCCCATCGGGACGCGTCGTGACGAACGGCTCGAACAGATGGTCGAACACCGCCTGCGGGAAACCGGGACCGTCGTCACGAATCTCGATCTCGAGCCACTCGCCTTCGGGTTTCGTATCCATGGAGACCTCGAGCGTCACCCGGCCGCGAGGCCCCGCGGCCCACACGGCATTCTCGACGCCGTTGTTGACGAGACGCCGGAAGAGCTCCGGATCGAGATTGACCTCGGGAAGCGACGGCGGCACGGTCAGCCGGACACCGGAACCGCTCGGGCGCAAGGTCTCGCGCAGCAGCTTCCCGACATCGGTTTTTTGTGGATTCGGACGGAGTGGCCGGGTGACCTCGCGTAGATGGTCGATGAGCCCGCCGAGACGTCCCAGCTGATTCGAAACGATCTCGAGCATCTCGCGCGAGGCCGGGTCGGCCGACACCCGGGATGTGAGGTTGTGGACCGCCCCCGCGATGATGTTCAGCGGGTTCTTGACCTCGTGAGCCAGCTTGGCGGCCATCCTGCCCAGACCCGAGAGCTTCTCCTGATGAACGAGTTGCTCTTCGAGGACCTTCTGCCGCCGAACGTCCTGAGCCATCCAGACGACGCCGCGAAACTCCCCCTCCGGGCTCCCGATGCGGGCGTACTGAACCCGCCATCCATTGGCGCGCTCGATGACCAGCGGGTGCTGCCGTGCCTCGTCCGTCGAACGGAAACGGTCGAATACTTTGCCGAGAGCCTTCCTCGACCGCTCCGGGTGGCACTCGGCGACCGAGCGACCGACCCTCTGCCCGACCCCTCGAATCCGGTCCGCAAGAGGATTGCAGAATACGATGCGCTCCTGCTCGTCGGTGATGATCAAGCCGGCCGGGAGGCTGCGCAGAACGTCCTCGTAGAAGGCGAGCTTCCGCTCAGCCTCGGCGAGGCGCTCATCGACACGGATTCCCGTGGACTTGACGGCGGTCACGCTCCTGAACGTAGCAGCGAACGTCGGGGAAGCGCATAGCCAACATCACACGCCGGAAGGATGTTCGTCACCCTCGGCTCAGCGCTTCGAGCCCGAAGGCTTCCCCTCCAGGTCGCGGATCCAGGTCCAGACCGCAACGGCCGACGGCAGGCCGACCACGCTGGCCGAGAGAGCGACGATCTGCTCCATCTCTTCCAGGGTCGCCCCGGCGTCGCGTGCCTTGCGGACGCTCGAGTGCACGCCCCCTTCCCGCATGGCGCCGATCGACAGGGCGAGCTTCATCAGCCGGACGTTTTTTTCGTCGAGCGGCCCCTGGCTGCCCGCCTCGCCCAGCAGGTCCCAGGCCTGGCGCACCTTAGGAAACTGCTTGCTGAACTCCTGGAAAGTCTTCGGGGGTTTGCTCTTCATCGAAACTCCTTTGCCGCGAATTGGCCCTTGAAGTGACCTGGAGAGCGTTCTACCACAATCGCGGACCCCGTTCGGTGATCGCTCCACCGACATCTCGAGGAGCGCAGCGAAGCGCGCCCGATGCTCGGGTTTCGGCGTCATTCTGAGCGAGTAACCGCCCTATGGCTGCTCGGACGAGGAGGGGTCATCAGGGATCTTCGACCAGAATCTCGGTTTTCAGCGACCTGGCGATGAAGCACTCCTCATGGGCCGCTGCGTGAAGCGAGCGGAGCTCCTCGGGCGTGGGCCCGGAGCCGCCGACAAACTCGATCTTCGGCCGCAACGTGATTCGAGTGAACGCGAGTTTTCCTTCCGGACCGGGTTCCATCACGCCGACGGCGTGGTCGAGATAACACTCGACCACGAATCCCCGCCGAGCAGCGAGGGAAAGGAACCAGAGCATGTGGCAGCTCGACGCGGAAGCCACGAGGGCCTCCTCCGGATCGACGGCCGCTTCGGACGAGAGGGGAACCGGAACCACCCGGGGAGAGGAGGATGCAGGCACGACCACGCCGCCATCGAAGCGCCACTCGTGCGCGCGGGCGTAGCGATTGTCCGTGAACTTCGCCCCGTTTCTCCGCCAGGAGATCATCGCTTCGTACCGATGCACCCGCGCCTCCTTTGTCCGAGAGGCGTCAGGATACATCCGTGGCGTCATAGTCGCCGAACTCGGTCAGCTCCCTGAACTCGCGATAACGCCTCTCGATCTCCTCGCGCCCGATTTCCTTCAGCCGGTCGAGCGAGAACGCCTCCACGTTGTACGAGGCCAGGACGCTGCCGAAGATGATCGCCCGCCTCAGCTTGCCCTCGGAGTGATCCGATCCAGAGGCGAGGTAGCCGAGGAACCCGCCCGCAAACGTGTCGCCCGCGCCTGTCGGATCGAACACCGCTTCCAGCGGATAGGCGGGAACCGCAAAGACCCGATCCTGCGTGACCATGAGGACGCCGTATTCGCCGCGTTTGATGACGATCGTCTTCGGCCCAAGTTCGAGAACCCTGCGCGCACCCTGAACGAGGTTCGCTTCCCCGGTGAGCTGCCTCACCTCGCCTTCGTTGATGACGACGAGATCGACGAGGCGGATCGTCTTCTCCAACTCGGCCTTTCTGGACGAGATCCAGTAGTTCATCGTGTCGAGAGCGACGAGCCCGGGCCGCTCGACCTGCGCGAGCACGGTACGCTGCAACTCGGGGTCGATGTTCGCCAGGAAGAGAACGTCGGGACGGCGAAACGATTCGGGAAGCTTCGGGTTGAAGTCCGCGAAGACGTTCAGGTCCGTGGCCCGGGTCTCCGCGACATTGAGGTCGAACCCGTACGCTCCGCTCCAGTGAAACGTCTTGGCACCGCTGACGCGCTCGAGCCCTCCGAGATCGATCCGGCGGTTACGGAACACCTCGAGATGTTCCTCGGTGAAGTCGTCGCCGATGACACCGACGAGCTTCACGTCCGTGAAGAAGGAGGCGGCGACCGAAAAGTAGGTGGCGGAACCGCCGACCACTTTTTCGGCCTTTCCAAAGGGAGTTTCAATGGTGTCGAAAGCCACACTTCCGACGACGAGAATGGACAAGACAGAGCTCCTTCCTGGGCCTCGAGAAGGCGCAGTCTCAGGTGAGATATTTTCCGATGATCGGCTCGAGCTCCGACCTGGTTTCTTCTGGAATCGCTGAGTGCTCGGTGAGAATCGCGAACCGCAGGGCGCTGCTGCATTCGCATTCCCGCTTTCTGGCGGCCAGCTCCCCGACGACTCCGCGCACCGTTGCACAGGCAGCGTCTGCATTCTTGTTGAGATAGCCGATCACCGCCTCCACGCTGACCGCGACCTCGGTCTCGTGCCACGCGTCGTAGTCGGTCACCAGCGCCATGGTGGCGTAACAGATCTCCGCCTCCCGAGCCAGCTTCGCTTCCTGAAGATTCGTCATTCCGATGACGTCCACGCCCCAGGAGCGATACAACAGCGACTCCGCCCGGGTGGAGAACTGCGGGCCTTCCATACAGAGATAGACCCCGCCCTCGTGAACCGTCGCGCCTGCGAGCCGGGCGGACTGCGCCAACGCTTTCGACGTCGCGAGGCAGATCGGCTGAGCGAACGAAACGTGACCCACGACACCTCTGCCGAAGAAGGTGTCCGGACGGTGACGCGTCCTGTCGATGAACTGATCGGGAAACACCATGTGGGTCGGGGCGTAAGCCTCGCGCATCGATCCCACAGCGGACGCCGACAGAAGGGTCTCCACGCCAAGGACCTTGAACCCGTAGATGTTCGCCCTGAAATTCAGCTCCGAAGGCATGAGCCGGTGTCCTCGCCCATGACGTGCGAGAAACGCGACCTTCACGCCCTCCAGCTCGCCAATGACGTAGGCGTCCGAAGGATCGCCGAACGGTGTTCTGACGACTCGCTCCTCCACCACGCGCAGGCCGTCCATCCGGTAGAGACCCGACCCGCCGATCACACCGATCGTCGCTTCGCTCATCGGCGCACCTGCCGCGACTCCCAGGTCTGGACCGAGCGGTCGATCGCCTCACCGACCCGGATCGCAAGCTCGAGTGCCGCCAGACCATCCTCACCGGCGACGAGCGGTCGCCTCCGGGTTCGAACGCAGTCGACGAAGGCTTCGAGCTCGGCTCGCAACGGCTCCTTCTTCTGGACTTCCAGCTCAAGCGGCTCGATACCAGGCCGCTCTCCCGCGGTCGTCAGGCGGTACCCGTGCACCTGCTGCTCGCGGGTATCGACCGAGATGTAGGCATGGCTTCCAAACAGCCGGAACTTCCGGACTCTCTCGCTGGCGACGCGACTCGCGGTGAGGTTGGCGACGGCGCCACTGGCGAGCTCGAGCCGAACGTTCGCCATGTCGACCTTCTCGGTGAGGACTGGAATCCCGACTGCGTGGATCGCCACCACGTCCGAGCCGAGGAGGGAAAGCACGAGCTGCAGATCGTGGATCATGAGGTCGAGAAGGACGTCGATGTCGAGCGACCTCCCCGAGAAAGCTCCGAGGCGGTCTGCCTCGACGTATCGGGGTTTCCCGATGTGCGGGATCGCGGCGAGAATCGCGGGGTTGTACCGCTCGACGTGACCCACCTGGATCAGCCGCCCGCGCTCGGCCGCAAGGGCGATGATTCGCCGGGCTTCGGCCGGATCGGCGGTGATCGGCTTCTCGATCATGACATCGACATTGCCGAGGAGAAGCTGTTCGGCGATCCTGCCATGCATGTCGGTCGTCGACGCAATGACCGCCGCATCGATCAGACCCTCGAGCTCTTCCAGGGCATGGAAGCGCCGGAGGCCGAGCTTCGACGTGACCTCGGCGGCTGCTTCGTCCCTCGGTTCGATGAAGCCGACGAGGTCCACCTCGGGCATCTCGGTGAGGACTCGCGCGTGGGTACGGCCGAGAAAGCCGGTCCCGAGAACTGCAATTCGTACTCGATCGCTCATCGTCGCCCTACCGGATGAAGCCGCGCCTGGATGCTCGAACGAACTCGGCGAGATAGCGGACCTCGGGGAAATGCGATAGCTCGGCATCGAGCCGCGACAGCGCATCCGCGAGTTTCAATTTCGATCGAATCAGAATCCGATAGGCCCGCTGGAGAGCCTCGATCGTTTCCTTTGGAAACCCTTTCCTCTCCAGCCCGAGCGTGTTGATCCCGTAGGTCTTCGGATCGCGATTACCGACCGTCTTGCAGAAGGGAAGGACATCCTGGACGCAGATGGAAGCCGCTCCGATGAAAGCGTGGTCACCGACCCGGCAGAACTGATGCACCGCGGCGAACGCGCCGATCGTCGAAGAATCTCCGACATCGACGTGTCCCGCGAGGGTTGCGCCATTGGCAAAAATCGTGCTGTCGCCAATGTGGCAGTCGTGGGCGATGTGGCTGTAAGCCATCATGAAATTGTTCGAGCCTATCGACGTCAAGGCCCCGCCGCCCTCGGTGCCTCGATTGATGGTGATGAACTCCCGAAAGACGTTGTCGTTCCCGATTCGGAGCTCGGTCTTCTCCTTGCCGAACTTGAGATCCTGAGGATCGGTGCCGATGGAAGCATGTCCGATGAAACGGTTCCGCTCGCCGATCGCCGTGGGCCCCTCGATCCGCACGTGCGGACCGATCTCCGTTCCGGAGCCGATCGATACCGAGGCTCCGACGATCGCGTATGGGCCGACACGCACGTCATCTGCCAACGCTGCCTCGGGGCTCACCTTCGCAGTACTGTCGATCTGCGCCATTTAGGTCCTCTCCACCATCACGCTCAACAGCGTGGCTTCCGCCACGATCGTCCCGTCGACTCGCGCGACTCCCTGGAGCCTCGCCGTGGTCGACTTCCTCTGAAGGACGGTGACCTCCATCAGGAGCTGATCGCCCGGAGTCACGGGCTTGCGAAACCGCGCCTTGTCGATGCCTCCGAAAAAGAAGAGCTTACGATGACGGTCCTCCATGTTCTTCAGGAACATCAGCGCCCCGCACTGCGCCATCGCCTCGACGACCAGTACGCCGGGCATGACGGGCTCCCCCGGAAAGTGCCCGTTGAAGAAGGGTTCGTTGAAGGTCACGTTCTTGAGCCCGACGATCCGCTTCTCATCCTCGAGCTCGAGGATGCGATCGACGAGCAGCAGCGGATAGCGATGCGGCAGGTAGTCCAGAATCTCCTTGATATTCAGCATGCTCTCTCCCGAGTGCTCGTTCGGTCATTCATTTCCGGTCCCACGCTCCAGAGCCTCGAGACGCGCGAGAATGTCAGGCAGCCTGCGGACCAGCGCTTCCGCCCTCAGATGCTCACGCAGAGGACGTGCCGGGCTCCCCGCCAGTGTGATCGGCCCCTCGAAGTCCTTCATGACCGCCGACTGGGCCGCCACCATGACCTTCGGCCCGATCCGCACGTGGCCCGACACTCCGGACTGCCCCGCCAGAACCGCGTAATCACCGACCTCGCTCGATCCAGCGAGCGCAACCTGCGCGACGATCAGACATCCCCGTCCGACTCTCGCGTTGTGCGCGATCTGAACCAGATTGTCGATCTTCGTTCCCGCTCCAATGACGGTCTCCCCGAGCGCCGCGCGATCGATCGTCGTATTGGCCCCGATCTCGACGTCGTCTTCGATCCGGACGATACCGATCTGCGGAATCTTGTGGTGAACGCCGCCGCTGCTCGCGAAGCCGAAGCCGTCCGCTCCGATGACGACGCCGGAGTGAACGATGCAGCGACGGCCGATCCGGCAGCCGTAATAGACGGTCACGCCCGGATGGAGCACCGAGTCCTCACCGATCCCGGCGCCCGCCCCGACATGCACCCCTTCGAACAGGACGGCCCGGTCCCCGATAATCGCCCCTTCGCCGATCGTTGCAAATGCTCCGATGCGGACCCCCTCGCCCACTTTCGCCGAAGAGGCGATCCTCGCGTCGGGAGATATCCCTTCAGGAAGCGGAAACCCCGAGAAAAACCTCTGCAGCACGATCGCGAGGGCGAAGTACGGATCGCGCACGCGGATCCAGCGCGAAGACTCGCCGGCCATCCCGCGCTCGACCAGAATCGCCCCCGCCCGCGTCGTGGCCAGGTATTTCTGGTACTTCGCGTTCGCCAGAAAACTCAGGTCTTCCGGCCCCGCGTCGCCGAGCGCACGGGCGCCGGTGATCCGGCGGCTACGGTCACCGTGAAACTCACCTTCGACCAGGTCGGCGATCTCTCCGAGAGTAACGGTCGGCATTCGGGAGCGCATTGTACCCGCCGAACGGGCGGGGACAAAAAAGCCCCCCCGGCGCAAGCGCCGGGGGGGCTCGGATTTCGACTCCTCGCGGGCGATCAACCCTGCGGGCGTTCGTTGTAGCGCTTGATCACCGTGTCGGTGATCTCGATCGCCGGGGAGGCATACACCAGACCCGACTCGAATTTGTTGAAAATGGCGGCGAAGCCCATTTCCTTACCGAGCTCGTCGATGAGGGGCATGATCTGGGCCTCCATCGCCTGGAGCTCCCGGTCGCGGGCTTCCGCCAGCTCCCGCTCGGCGTCCTGTCCGGCGCGCTGGAGAAGAATCCGGCGGTCGGAAATCTGCTTCTGCATTTCCGCGATCCGGTCGGCGGCGAGCGACATCCGCTTCTGACTCAGCTCGGTGTCGAGTGCGCGAATCTCGTCGTCCATCTTCTTGAGTTTCGCGGTCCGCTCCTCCTGCATCTTGCGGAGCTTCTCGAGAGCGGCTTTCCCGGACTCCGACTCCGCCAGAACGCGCTGAACGTTGATGACCGCGATCCTCGCGGGTGAGGTTGTCTGCGCCATCGCCGGAACGGCGATCGCCACTGCCAATCCAATGGAAACGAAAAACTTGTTCATGGTCTCTCCTTTTATCCACGGCCCTGTCGGGGCCCTATGCCTGCGAGGTGTCTGGGGTGATTCCGTCCGGAATCAAAACGTGTTGCCGATGGAGAACTGGAAGGACTGGAACTCGTCCCCCGGCTGCTCGTCGACGTTGACCGCATAAATGAAGCGGAGGGGAAACTGGAACACGGGGAGAAAGATCCTCAGCTCCGCGCCCGCGGTGTAACGGAACTCCGAGGGATCGAACGTCTCCTCGTACGCGTACGACTGACCGGCATCGGCAAACAGCACCAGTCGCAAAGGATCGTTGATGCGGTAGAGGTACTCGAAATTCGCGACGCCGTACTTGTAGCCGCCGACCCGCTGGAGGTTTCCGTTGATCTCTTCGCGGGGAACGAGAGTATAAGACTTGAAGCCCCGGACCGAGTACTCACCGCCGACATAGAACCTTTCGCTGAACGGCACGCAGAGGCGGCTGTTGGGGTCCGTCGGAATGAGATCGATCGCGAAATGGGCGCAATCATCGTCCCCGGTCGGAAAGATCTGGCCGCCCTCGAGATTCAGGCTCCAGGAGCTGCGCCGGGTGAGCGGAGTCCACTTGGTGTAATTGATGACCGGCTTGATCAGATTGATCGTGCCGCCGAGCGGACCGCCGGAGTAGTTCACGACCATGCTCGCCTTCGTTCCGCGGAACGTATCGAACGGGTTGTCGCGCGAGTCGTACCGGTACGCCGGCACGAAGGTGGAGGTCGTGTACTGATTGTCGCGGATCAGTGGCAGAGGGACGTTCCCGTTCTCATCGGGGAAGGGAACGAGCTCGCTTCGCTCTTTGACGTCCTGAAGCGCATAGACGAAGGAGATGCTCTCGAACCTGTCGAGACGGAACCCGTAAGCGAGGCTTCCGCCCATTGCCTCGCTCTGGATGCCGATCGCCTCGGGAAGCTTGGTCTCCCGATTGAAGAGTGAGATGCCGAACGAGTGCGGCCGATCCAGGAACCAGGGATCCGAGTAGGAGAGGCTGAAGAAGTCCTGCCGTGCTCCGCTCTGGAAGCTGACGCCGAGGTTTTCTCCCTCGCCGAGGAAGTTCCGCGTCGCGAACATCAGCTGGCCGAAAAATCCATAGGCTTCCGAGTAACCGCCCCCGAACTGAATGTCGTTCTTTCCTTGTTCCTGTCCCTTCACCGTGATGTCCACGGTGCCGGTTTCCTGATTGACCCGGAAATCCGGATTCTCGGTCACCTTGAAATACCCGAGCTGACCGAGCTTGTACATGCTCGCCTTGAAGGTCTCCATGTCCATGATGTCGCCCTCGGAGAGGAAGATCTCCCGGCGCAGCACCTTGTCCTTGGTGACCGTGTTTCCCTTGAACTCGAGCCGACCCAGCCGGAACTGCTCACCTTCGTAGACCTGCAGGTGAACGTTGACGACGTTGTTGTCGACTTCGACATACTGCGGATTGATGTAGGCGTAGATGTATCCCCGCCGGCGGTAAGCCTCTTCGAAGAGCTCGACGCGGTCCTGGATCGGCTTCCTGCTCAGCGTCTCTCCCTGTTCCAGCGGGAAGCCGCCAAGGAGCTGCTCGGAGGTGAAGACCGTGTTGCCGGTCGAAGTGACCTCTCCGAACTGATGGACCACGCCCTCCTGGATCGGAACGACGATCCGGACGCGCTCCTTCTTCGTGGTCGTGATCTGGGGATCGCCGAGCACCACATCCTTGTATCCATGATCGAGATAGAGGTTGCGTACCCGCTCGAGGTCGGCGTCGAGCTTGGACGGGACGTAGACGTTGCGCTTCCTCGCCCAGGTGTAGAGGTTATGAGCCTTGACCTCTTCCATCTCGCGGCGCAGCTTGCGATCCGAGAAGCGGTCGTTCCCGGTGAACTCGACCCGTGCCACCCGCGCCTTGATGCCCTCGGCGATCTCGAAGACGATGCGGCGCTCGGAGGGATCGATCATCTCTTCGAGGGATGTCTCGACGCTCACCCCTTCGAATCCGCCCTCGGAGTACGCGGTTCGAATCGTCTCGGCGGCTCGCCGGATCGTCGTCTGTTCGATCGTGTTCCCCACGTGGAGATCGATGTTCGCCGCCTCCAGCGCCTCGGTGACTTTCGTCAATCCGAGATTCTTGTTGCCGCGGTACTCGACGGCTCCGATCCGGGGACGCTCGACCACGGTCACCGTCACCACCGCGCCACCAACCGACTGCAGGGCTTCGATCCGGATGTCATCGAACAAACCGGTCTGCCATAGGTTGAGGAAATTGCGCCGCAGCGCGGCAGGGTCGTATGGATCGCCGGGGTTCAGACCGAGGTAGACGCGGATCGTATCGCGGGCGACCGAGGCGTTACCGACGATCTCGACCCGCTCGATCGGTGTGCCCGGCTGGGGCTCTTCGACCGTCTGGGCCGGCAGCAGGCCGGCCGCGAGGACGAGAATGAGCAGATAAACGGGGAGTCGTTTCATCACGGGTTCGGAAGTTGGCTCCTGTTAGGACGCTCGAGGGAGTGGAATCGTTTCACACCGGGAAATGGGGGGTGATTCTAGCCGATCCGGCCCCGCCGGACCGCACTCGACCCCTCGACTCCCTCCCCTGCGCGCTCCGACTCCCGCATAAGGGGACCCGGTGGAGCGATTATTCCGGGAAACAGGCCCTCTTCACCCCTCTCGGTAGGTCGCACGCCCTCCCCCGAAGGACCAGTTCTCCTTCGGCACTTCGCGCAGCGAGACGATGACGTCGTCCGGACGGACACCGCAATCCCTCTCCAGGTTCGCGGCGATCGCCGCGTAGAGCCGCGCCTTGGTCTCCGCATCCCGCCCCTGATTGAGTGTGATCTCGATCAGCAGCGGGTCCTCCGACCTCTCCACGCCGCCGAAGCTCGGGTGGACGAGCAGGTTCTCCCGCGAATGCTCGTGGATCCAGCAGAACTGCGAGTCGGCGGGCGCCTTCGCGGCGCTGACGAGCGCCGCGAGGATCGCTTCACAGATCCGGCGCTTCTCGGAGGCGCTCTTTCCCTCGGTCAGATGCACGTGCATCAGCGGCATTTCCCTTCTCCTTCCCAGAATTCGGAAGCGGCTCTCAATTCGCGCCGAGGTCCTGCCAGACTGCCCGCGAGATCGCAGCGATGAGCTCGTTGGCCTGGCCGGGATCCTCGAAACCGCGGGTCAGGACCACAAGGACATAAGGCAGACGCCCGGGCGGGTAGACGATCGCCGCGTCGTGGCTGATCCGGGTGATGTTGCCGGTCTTATTCGCGACGACGACCCCCTCGGGGACCCCGGCGGGGATCTTCTCGCGGAACTCCTGTCCCCGCAGGATTTCGACCATGATCTGGCTGGCCCGGGGGCTGACCGCCTTCTGCTCGGCGATCGCCTTCATCACGAGCATCATGTCCCAGGCGGAGGTGACGTTGTTGAGACCGGCTTCGTATGCCTTTTCGTCCTCGACGCCCCGAAGAACGCGGATGTCGTTCGCGCCCAGGCGGCCCATGAGGTCCATCACCGCCCCGGGGCCGACGAGCTCGATCAGCAGGTTGGTGGCCAGATTGGAGGAGCGGACGATCATCCTCCGGAGCAGATCCTCGAGGGGAACGGTCGATCCGGCCTCGTCGTACAGGCCCGGATCTCCATCCTCCCCGGCGTAAAGGACGAACGGCGACCCATCCACGATCGAGGCGAACTGGTTGCGGACCGCGACCGGTTGCTCGAGGGAGAGGCGCCCCTGATCCACCGCCTCCAGGACCGCGAGCATCACCGGCACTTTCATCGTGCTCGCCGCGTGCATCACCTCGCCCCCGGAGCGGGAGAGATGGAATCCGCTCTCGAGGTCCCAGAGCGCGATTCCGACAGTCCTGTCCGGCCCCGCGGAGGCGATGAGCCGATCGAGCTTTGAACCGAGCGCGCCGGGGCCGCGCATGGAAGTACAGGAGACCAGCAGAACGAGGAACGGAATGGCGAGGGCTTTCATCGGAACCATTCTATTGAGGAGAAGCGGAGGGACGAAAAGAAAAAGGCCGGGCGAGGAGGCCCGGCCTTCGAGATTCCGGATCGCTCACTCGACCGAGTTGATCACCACATCGGCGGAAGGGGACGAGATGGCGATTCGGTCGTCTTCGAGAATGAACTCGACCCGATCGATTCCTTCGTCCTTGTGACGGATCAGGAATTCGGAGAGCTCATCCTCGATGAAGCGCTGGATCGCGCGGCGCAGGGGGCGTGCTCCGGAATTCGACTCCTCGCGTGCGCGGCCGATCAGCCACTCGATTGCGGGGGGATCGACCGTGATGGTGACACCCTTGTGTGCGAGAGCGAGGTTGACGTCATCGACCAGGAGCAGAGCGATCTCGCGGAGCTCGGAATCGGTCAAAGGGTTGAAGATGATGACGTCATCGATCCGGTTGATGAACTCGGGTGAGAACTCCCGCTTGAGCTCCGACTGGATGAGCAGCTCGACATCGCGCTGCTCGGCTTCGCCGGTTTTCTCGCGGAACCCCATCATGCCCTTGGTGGCGAGATGCCGCGTGCCGAGGTTGGAAGTCATGATGATGAGGGTATTGCGGAAGTCGACCTGGTTGCCGAGCGAGTCTGTGAGGATCCCATCCTCCAGGATCTGGAGCAGGATGTTCGAAATGTCCGGGTGGGCCTTTTCGATCTCGTCGAGCAGCACGACCGAGTAGGGGCTTCGGCGGACGCGCTCGGTGAGCTGGCCTCCCTCCTCGTGGCCGACGTAGCCGGGGGGGGAGCCGATGAGCTTCGAGATGGCGTGCTTCTCCATGTACTCGGACATGTCGAACCGGATGAGGTGCTTCTGCGAGCCGAACAGGTATTCGGCGAGGCGGCGGGCGACCTCGGTCTTGCCGACACCGGAGGTGCCGAGAAAGACGAAGGAGCCCATCGGCCGGTTCGGCGAGGCGACGCCAAGGCGCGAGCGGCGGATGGCGCGGGCGATCGCCCGGACGGCCTTGTCCTGGCCGACGATGCGCCGCATGAGCGTCTCTTCCATCTGGAGCAGGCGGGCAGCCTCGTCGGCTTCCAGGCTGGTGACGGGGATGTCGGTCCACGAAGAGATGATCTCTTCGATGTCCCGGGCGGTGACCTCGATGGTCTCCTCGCCGTTGTCTTCGCGCTCCTGCTTGAGCCGCTCGATCTCGTCCTTGAGCTCGATCTCGCGCTCGCGGAGATAGACGGCTTTCTCGAAATCCTTGTCGGAGATCGCCTTCTTCATCTCCTTGACGATGTTGCGGGTCTCGGACTCGAGGCGACGGAGATTCTGAGTGTCGGCGACGCGGCGCAACTTCACCTTGGCGCCGGCCTCGTCGAGGATGTCGATCGCCTTGTCGGGGAAGAACCGGTCGGTGATGTAACGGTTGGATTGATAGACGGCCGACTTGATGGCCTGATCGGAATACTTGACCTTATGGAACGCCTCGTAGCGCTCCTTGACGCCGTCGAGGATGAGCAGGGTCTCGGCCTCGTTCGGAGGCGCGACGTTGATCGCCTGAAACCGCCGGAGCAGAGAGCGGTCCTTCTCGATGTAGCGGCGGTACTCACGGATCGTGGTCGCCCCGATGCACGAGATCTCTCCGCGGGAGAGCGCCGGCTTGAGAATATTGGCGGCATCCAGGGACCCTTCAGCCGAGCCCGCGCCGATCAGGGAGTGGATCTCGTCGATGAAGATGATGATCTCGGTGTTCTCTTTCAGCTCCTTGATGATGCCCTTGAGTCTCTCCTCGAACTGGCCGCGATACTTCGTTCCGGCGACGATGAGCGACAGGTCGAGCGAAAGGATCCTCTTGTTCGCGATGAACAGGGGGACGTTTCCGTCGACGATCCTCTGAGCGAGACCTTCGACGATCGCGGTCTTTCCGACGCCTGGCTCGCCGAGCAGAATCGGGTTGTTCTTGGTCCGGCGCGAAAGAATCTGGATGATGCGGTCGACTTCCTTCTCGCGGCCGACGAGGGGGTCGAACTGCCCCTGATGGGCCATCTGCGTCAGGTCGCGCGCGTACTCGGCGAGAAACGGCAGCTCTTTCTTCTGCTTGTCCGCCTCGCGTTCCTTGAGGATCGAGATCGTCTCTTCGCGGACGCCGTAGACATTCAGCCCCTTGGAGGTCAGGATCCTGGCGGCGGTGGAAGACTCCACGCGCAGGATCCCGATGAGCAGGTGCTCGGTGCCCACGTACTGGTGCAGCATCGACTCGGCCTCGTGGGCGGCGTAGGCGAGGATTTTCTTGGCTTCTTCGGAAAGCGGGAGCTCGGCCGAGGAGGAGATCCGGTCGACGAACAGGCGGTCTCCCTCGACCTCCCTGCGGATCTGTTCCGGCTTGACGTTGAACCGGCTGAAGATCTCCTTGATGATGTCCTCGCCTTCGCGGAGGACGCCGAGCAGGATGTGCTCGGACTCGATCACGCGAGAGCCGAGCTTGGAGGCCTCGTATCGGGCGAAGAAGAGTGCGCGGCGGGCTTTCTCGTTATATTTTTCGAACATGGTCGATCGGAATACCGCTTCTCATCTCAAACACGCGGTCACATCGGGCCGCGAGATCTCGATTGTGCGTCACGATCACCGATGTGAGCTGTCTTCTTTGATGACATTGTCTCATTAATTCGAAAACTTTTTCGCTCGTTTCGAGGTCGAGATTCCCGGTCGGTTCGTCCGCCAGGAACAGCACAGGATCCCCAAGAAGGGCGCGGGCAATTGCAACGCGCTGCTGCTCGCCACCCGACAGCTGGTGAGGGTAATGATGCATGCGCCCGGCCAGCCCCAACTCAACCAATAACTTTTCCGCCTTCTGCAACGCCTCCTTCTTCGGGATTCTTCCAATCCAGGCCGGCATCGCCACGTTTTCGACCGCCGTGAATTCGGGAAGCAGATGGTGAAACTGAAACACGAAACCGACGTTGCGGTTGCGGAACCGGGCGAGCTGGTCGCCGTTCATGCCCGTCAGGTCGTCGCCGCCGACGCGGATCGTTCCCGAGTCGGCCCGGTCGAGCCCTCCGAGGAGATGGAGCAGAGTCGACTTCCCGATGCCGGAGGGGCCCACGACCGCGAGCATCTCTCCCCTCTCCACGTCGAGGTCGAGGTCGCGAAGCACCTCCACGGGAACGGCAGCGTCGCGATAAACCCTGGCGAGAGCTCGAGTCTGAAGGAAAGCCATTCAGGATGATTATAGAAGTGAAGCCGCGGCCCGCGCCGCGGCTTCAGAGAAAAATCCGATTCCGGGTCGAATCAGAAGTTCTGAGTGTGCACGGTCACGCTGCTTTGCTGCCGCAGCTCGGTTCCAAGCTTGTTCAGCAGCGGCATGATCTGCTGGCCCCGCGTCCGCATCATCCTGCTGCGAATGTCGTCGCGGACCGTGTCGAAGGGGGTGAGGCCACCTTCCTTCCGCTCTTCGACGAAAATCAGGTGATACCCGAACTCCGATTTGACCACGCCGCTCGCCGTCCCCGGCTCGAGCAAAAAGGCCGCCTGCTCGAAATCCGGGGCCATCGTGCCGGGGAAGAAGTAGCCAAGATCCCCGCCGGTGCTCGCCGCTCCGTCCTCCGAGAACTTCTGGGCGTAGTCGGCGAACTGCTGGACCGTCACGCTTCCCATCGTTTCGAACTGCGCCGCGATCCCCTCGATCTTCTCCCGTGCTTCCTGATCGCTTCCCGCGTCGTCACCGGTCGAGTTCGCCACGCCCTCCCGCTGAGGCGTCGCAACGATGTGCCGCGCCCGGATCCGCGTGGCGACCTCGAACTCCTCCGGATTCTCGTCGTAGTACCGGCGAAGAGTCGCCTCGTCCAGAATCGATTTCGAAAGCTCACGCTCGACGTACTGCTCGAAGAGCACCTCGTCTCGCGCCAGCTGAATGCGGGCACGCACGTCCGGATCCCGCAAGAGGTTGCGCTTGATCGCTTCCTGCACGATCAGCTTCCTTCGGACGTACGAATCGACGTAAATCAGCTTGCCGCCATTTCGCTCGTAGCCCTCGCGCACTTCGATCGGCAGCTTTTTCCAGGCGGCGTCGAGCTCCGCCATCGTGATCTTCTCTCCGTTGACCGTCGCGGCGAGCGGCTGTTCTTCCACCGCCTGCCCGAACGCGACCGAGGCCGCGATCGCCAGCGCCAGCGCCATCCATGTCGTGTTTCTCATGTTTCCTCCGATCCAGAAGTGCGAACCGCACTTCCCGGGTCCGCGCCTGATAGACGGCGAGACAAACCCAAAGGTTCCCCCGCGACATTCCGACACGATCTCTGGCAAAATTTTCTGTCAAGGGTCTTCTCGCCTTTTCCACAGGCTGTGGAAATCGCCTCGGAAAGCGCCAGAGCCCCCTCCGCTCCGGCTGACAGGCCGTGCGGATTTCCTGCGGAACCAGGAGGGAAAGAGCCTCGCCGGAACAGAAACCGGCGACAATCGCGAACTCGATGGCTTCTCTACCAGCTGTAGAACTGCGTCTGGATCAACCTCTTCCGCAGAATCCGGAAGCGGAGCGTTCGGTCCTTGGCTCGATCCTGCTCAATCCCTCCTCGCTCGACCGGGTGGCGGAGAAGCTCCGGGTCGAGGACTTTTATCGCGACGCGCATCGCCAGATTTTCTCCGCGATGATGGATCTGTCCGAGCGCAGCAGGGCCATCGACCTGCTCACCATCAAGGAAGAGCTCGCACGCAAGCTGCGGCTCGACGAGGTCGGGGGCGCTGCCTACATCTCCTCGCTCGTCGATGGGATCCCGGACATCGCCAATCTCGATCGCTACGCGGAAATTGTCCGGGAGAAGTCGACCCTACGGAAACTGATCCTCATGGGGAACCGCGTGATCCAGTCCGCGCTCGACCGCCCCGAGGGGCCGAGCGAGGTTCTCGGGGAGGCGGAGCGGGAGATCTATCAGATTGCCGAGCAGGGGCTGTCGACCGGCTTCACCCCGATCGACCGGATCACGCGGACGAACATGACCTCGATCGAGCAGATCCAGCACGCCGGAAAGCTGCTCACCGGGATCACGACCGGTTACGCCCAGTTCGACGCCATGACGTCGGGATTCCAGCGGCAGGATCTGCTGATTCTGGCCGCGCGGCCGTCGATGGGGAAAACCTCGCTCATGCTGAACATCGCCGAAGCGATGGCGGTCCCCGATCAGGGAGGGAACGACGACGAGCTCCACGCGGTCGGCATCTTCTCGCTCGAAATGTCGAAAGAGCAGCTCGGACTCCGACTGCTCTCCTCACAGGCGAACGTGTCGAGCCACCTGATCCGCTCCGGATTCCTTTCGGAGAAGAATTGGCAGGATTGGATCTCCGCCTCCTCGCGGCTGGCCCGCTCGAAGATCTTCGTCGATGATACGGCGACGATCGACCTGATCGAGATGAGGGCCAAGGCCCGGCGGCTCAAGCGAGAGCACGGGATCGACATGCTCATGGTCGACTACCTCCAGCTCATCAACTCTCGCGGCCGCACCGAGTCGCGGAATCAGGAAATCTCGCAGATCTCTCGTGGACTGAAAGCGCTCGCCAAAGAGCTCGACATCCCTCTGCTCTCTCTGTCCCAGCTCTCCCGCCGTCCGGAGCAGCGGGCCGGGGACCATCGGCCGCAGCTCGCGGATCTTCGTGAATCGGGTTCGATCGAACAGGACGCGGACGTCGTCTTCTTCATCTACCGCGACGAGGTGTACAACAAGGAAACGGAGGACAAGGGCATCGCCGAGATCATCATCTCCAAGCAGAGGAACGGCCCGATCGGCGACTTCAAGCTCGTCTTCCGGAACGACATCACCAAGTTCTTCAACTACGCTCCGGAGCCCGATTACATCCCCTGACGTTCGCCCGCTCCAAACTCCGACGATCACGCGCGACCAAAGCCGAGCTCCTCGAGCACGGAGCTCGTATGCTCGCCCAGACGCGGCGGCGGGAGCTCGATCGAAGGCCCGCATTCCGAGCGGATCGGACTTCTGACCTGCGCGAGCGGACCGATCGAGGAATGCTCCACCGTCTGCACGATCGGACGCGAGAAGATCTCGTCGAACCGCTCCACCAGCGCTGCCGGAATCCCGACCCGACGGCAAAGCTCGACCCACTCCCCGGCGGGTTTCCTCGAAAACTGCAGCGACAGCTCCGGCAGGAGCGAGTCCCGGTGCTCGACGCGGCCGGCATTCGTGCCGTACCTAGGGTCCGAAGCCAGGTCGGGGCGTCCCAGAACCTCCGCGGCGAGCAACGCGAAGTGCCGATCGGTGGCCACGGCGACCACGAGCGGGCGGTCCGAGGCCTCGAATGCCTGATAGGGAACGATCGAAGGGTGCGCACTTCCATAGCGGAGCGGCTCTTCGCGCGTCACGAGCCAGGCCTGGGCGACGTTGACGAGTGAGGCCACGGTCGACCCGAACAGAGAGACTTCGATCGCTTCTCCCCGCCCGCTTTTCGCGCGCGCGAGCAGGGCGGCGAGAATCGCTCCGTGAGCGTAATGGGCCGTGAGAACGTCCGAAATCGCGACCCCCACCTTCACGGGCGGTCCGCCCGGGGCGCCCGTGATCGCCATCATCCCTCCCGCCGCCTGCGCCAGCAGATCGTAACCAGGGAGCCCCGCGTCACGATCGTCGCCATCGAACCCGGAAATGGAGCAGAGGATCGCGCGCGCGTTCCGGGCGTGGACTGAGGGCGCATCGAGCCCGAATCGCACGCGGTCGGCCGGCTTGAAATTCTCCACGACTACGTCCGCCCGCTCGATCAGCCGCCCCGCGGCTTCGAGCCCCATCCCGCTCTTCAGGTCGAGAACCACCGATTCCTTGTTCCGGTTGACCGAGAGAAAATACGCGCTCTCTCCTCCCACGAACGGCGGGCCCCACCGGCGTGTCTCATCTCCGCGCGGCTCCTCGATCTTGATCACGCGAGCTCCCGCGTCACCGAGCATCATCGTGCAGAGAGGTCCCGCCAGAATGCGCGAGAAATCGGCGACGAGCAGATCGCTGAGATGTGAGGTCAACCGTTCTCCCGGGAAGCGCAGGGCGGAGTGAAGGACAACTAATGTAGGTCGCCAGCCGGGCACCGTCAAGATCTGGAATTCCGCTTCCCACTCCCTGTTACCATCGGGGCTGTACGGAGCCTCTCGAAACCATGTTGCCCGAAGTCTTCGAATGCCCGGCGTGCCAGCGCCAGTTCGTTTTCGAGCTCGTCGATCTCGAGGGCGACCGTTCCATCAACTGCCCCCAATGCAAGCGCTATCTCGGCGAGAAGGACATTCACTACGTCCTCAAGAGCGAGATCGAGGAGCTCGAGGAGCGCCTCCGCTTCGAGCGGGACAGGCTCGAGAAGGACGAGGCGATCTACTCCCTCGGCGAGTACGACGCGGAGCTGAAGGCCTATGGCACCGAGATTTACAAGGTCGTCCAGGTGCTGCGCAGCCCCATCCAGGAGCTCGAGAACCTCCGGCTCACCTACCGCTGACCCGGATCCCACGGTGACCAATCGGGGAAACCTCCTGCCGCAGCCGGAATAGGCCGCCCATCGTGCGCGTCATCACGGCTACGACAACTCTTGCGCCTGAGGATCGTCGAATTGAGCGTGGAGCCGGCCCGGCGCCGGGCGGTCCGGCGCCCGTAAGCCCGCTCCGAGTCCGGACGTTCGCTGGTGGACTAGATCTTCGACTCTTTCTTCGCCAGTCCCGCGAGGATATCGACCGGGAGAGGGAAAACGATGGTGGTGTTTCTCTCGACTCCGATCTCGGTCAGGGTCTGCAGGTAGCGCAGCTGGATGGCGATCGGCTCGGTTGCGAGGACCTTCGATGCGTCGGCCAGGCGTTGCGCGGCGCTGAACTCTCCCTCGGCATGGATGATCTTCGACCGGCGCTCGCGCTCGGCCTCGGCCTGCCTCGCCATCGCGCGCGTCATGACCTCGGGGAGGTCGACCTGCTTGACCTCGACGTTGACGACCTTGACTCCCCAGGGAGCGGTGTGCCGGTCGAGAATCTCCTGAATCCTGTTGTTCAGTTTCTCTCTCTCGGCGAGCAGCTCGTCCAGCTCGACTTCTCCGAGCACCGAGCGCAGAGTCGTCTGCGCGAACTGGGACGTCTGGTAGCGATAATCGAACACTTCGATGACCGCCCGCTGAGGGTCGATCACGCGCAGAAAGATGACCGCGTTGACCTTGATCGTGACGTTGTCCCGGGTGATGACGTCTTGCGGTGGAACCTCGAACGCTTCCTGGCGAAGAGAGATCCTCACCATCCGGTCGATCGGCGCGAACACGAGAATGAGGCCAGGTCCTTTCGGCTTCTCGAGCACTCGGCCGAGGCGGAAGATCACTCCCCTCTCGTACTCGGCGAGAATCTTGATCACGCTCGCGAGGTAAATGAAGAGAACGGCCAAGGCGACGAGAATCGGGATACCCATCAGATCGACTCCTTCGTAACGGTTTCGCCGGTGCCATCCGCGGTCGCGGGCTCGACCTCGAGAATGAGATCGCGGACCGAACGGACCTTCACCGGCGTACCAGGTTGAATCGGAACGGCCGAACGGGCGCTCCAGATCTCGCCGTGAACGAATACTTTCCCCATCGGATCGAGGACAGTCTCGGCGACTCCGACCTCGCCCGCCATTCCCTCCGACCCCGTCGTGACGCGATTCCGCATCGAACGCATCGCCAGGTTCATCAGGAACACGGCGATGATTCCGAACGGAACCGCCACGGCGAGTGCCGTCAGCCAGTTCACCCGCATCTCCGGGATCGGTCCATCGACCAGAAGAATAGCTCCGAGAAACATCGAGATCACCCCCGCGGTGCCGAAGATCCCGTGGCTCGTGAATTTCGCCTCGAGGGCGAAGAAGCCGAACGCCACCACGACCAGGGCCAGGGCAGCATACCGCGTGGGAAGCATGTTCAGGGCGATCACCGCGAGCAGGATCGAAAGCGCGCCGATGGCTCCCGGAAGAATCGCTCCCGGATTCTGGAATTCGGCCCAGAGAGCCAGCATCCCGAGCGAAAGAAGCACGAAGGCGATGTTCGGATTCATGATGAAGGCTAGCAGTCGCTGCCGCAGCGTAAGCTCGACTTTGTGGATGGTCGCCCCGGCCACATCGAGGGTCACCACGCTGCCGTCGAAGCGCCGGATCTCGCGGCCGCTCACGAACTTCAGGACCGCCTCCATGTCGCCGGCGATCAGGTCGATCAGCCCCAGCTCGAGGGCTTCTGCCTCGGTCCACGCCACGGATTCCCGGACCCCACGCTCGGCCGCCTCCGGATTCCGGCCCCTCCGCTCGGCCAGGCTGCGGATGAACGCCGCCGAGTCGTTCTGCATTTTCTGCTGAAGGACTTCGTCCGGCTCGGCGTTCATCAGGATGGGATGCGCCGCTCCCGTGTTCGTTCCAGGCGCCATGACGGCGACGTCGGCTGCCACGAGGATGAACAGGCCCGCGGACGCGGCACGCTCTCCGGGCGGAGCTACCCAGACCACGACCGGGACAGGAGAAGTCAGGATTCGATTCACCAGCCGCCGGGTGGTCGTCTCCATTCCGCCGGGGGTCGAGAGCGAGATCACGAGCAAGTCGTCACCCCGCTCCACAGCCTGGGCGATGGCGCTCTCGAGGATCTCATCCGTGACCGGAAGGATCATCTGATCGAGCTCGAGGTGGGTGACGCCGGCGAACATCGGCATCGAACCGAGCAGGAGAACGCAGAAACTCAGAGTCAGCCGGAGTCGCATCCATGATCTCCAGGCGCCGCTGGACGCCCGCATGCATTCAGCATACGCCGTCCCCCGCGGAGCGGGGGCTCATTCGGGCTTGCGGGGAGGGATTCCGGTCGCCTCGCTGATGCTGAGCTCCGCGAGCATGCGCAGGAAGTCACGCCCCTCCTCGTCGGCATCCTCGTACGCCTTGCGCAGGCTTGCGAGCTGCTCATCTTCCTCCCAGGCCGCGACCGTGAATCCATCCGGGGGCTGGTCGGGGAGGAGCGAAGGAACCTTTTTCCAGCTCCCGGAGACGTAACGATAGCTGATGAATCCGGTCTGCGTGGAGCGGCGCGCAGAACCGAGCGCCGTCAGGGTCGCATCGCCGTCGATCCGATTGAGATCGCGCATGCCGAACGCATTCGCTTCCTGCGCGGCGACGACCCGGGCCACGTGCTCGGCGATCATCTTGCGGAGCCGGGATGCCGATTCTCCGAGCGCCGCCGTCACGTCGAGCCCGGAACTGAAGCTCGCGCCCTCCGGCGCCTCGCCGCGGCTATGCACGACGCGACACTCGAATCGGAGCGTCTCCTCCCCCCACGAAAACGAGAGGATTCCTGTCAGCCCCTGCTCCAGGGGAACTTGATGGTCGATGAATGCTCCGACCAGTCCAATCTCGTACAGTCGGACTGGTCGGCCATCAAATTCCGCCTCCAGCGGATGAGCCAGATCGAGGCGGTGGAACCGGCGACGCTCGTCGTGCACTTCGCTCACCCGCCGCATTCTACCCGAGGCCCGGCCGCAGACTCTATCGTTCCGACCGAGAAGCCCCGGAAAGGCTCATGGCGCCTCGACGATGAACTCCACGCTTTCCCCCGCCTCCTCGGGATGCAGCGAGCACCAGGCCACATACGTTTCGGGCTGAAGGTCCACCTGCATCGTGGCCTCCGCGCCCGGGTCGAGGTTCTCGCCCAGGACTCCTGACGCCGCGTTGTCGGCGGATCCCTCGACCGAAAGCGTCCTCATTTCGATCTCCGCTTTCAGCAGCTCATCTCGAGTGGGAAGTGCCGACCGTGGGCCGGGCTCGAGGAGCCAGGGAATCGGTCGGCAGGCTCGGCTGGTATCGCCGGGGGTGAAAAGCAGTAGAATCTCGATCGGATTGGTTCCGAAAACCCTCGTCTGCCTGCGTGAAGGCTACAGCTGGCCCGCGTTCGGTCGCGACGCGATGGCGGGGCTGGTCGTCGGAATCGTCGCCATCCCCCTCGCTCTGGCCTTCGCCATCGCCTCCGGAGTTCCTCCTGAAAGAGGACTTTACACGGCCATCGTCGCGGGATTCATCATTTCGCTCCTCGGCGGAAGCCGGGTTCAGATCGGCGGGCCGACGGGCGCTTTCGTCATCATCATCGCGGGGATCGTCGGGAAACACGGGATCGACGGTCTGGCGATCTGCACCATGCTCGCGGGCGGGATCTTTCTCATCCTCGGGCTCGCGCGGATGGGGAATCTGATCAAATTCGTCCCCTATCCCGTGACGACGGGTTTCACGGCGGGGATTGCCGTGGTGATCTTCTCGTCCCAGATCCGCGATCTGCTGGGGCTTCAGATGAACGCGATCCCTCCGGATTTCTTCGAAAAGTGGACGGCGATCTTCGGCGCGATCGGCACGGTTCACTGGCCGACCGTGGGCATCGCAGCGACGACGCTGGCGATCCTCGTCGGCTGGCACCGCGTGTCGAGACTGATTCCCGCGCCGTTCGTCGCGATGGTGGCCGCGACCGCGGCGGTTGCGCTGCTCGATCTTCCCGTGGAGACCGTCGGATCGAGATTCCACGCGATCCCCGCGATGCTTCCGATGCCCTCGCTGCCGGCGATTCCATCGAACGGGATCGCCGAGCTCGTGTCGCCGGCGATCTCGATTGCGCTGCTCGCGGCGATCGAATCGTTGCTCTCCGCGGTCGTCGCCGACACGATGATCGGAACCCGTCACGACTCGAACCAGGAGCTCGTCGCCCAGGGAATCGCCAATATCGCCTCGCCTCTTTTCGGGGGGATTCCCGCAACGGGAGCGATCGCCAGGACGGCGACGAACGTGAGAACAGGCGGGCGGACGCCTTTCGCGGGGATGATTCACGCGATCACGATTTTGCTGGTTCTCATTCTCTTCGGCAGGTACGCCCTCATGGTGCCGCTCGCCGCCCTCGCCGCGATTCTGGTGATCGTGGCCTACCATATGAGTGAGTGGCGCTCGTTCCGCTCCCTTCTGAGCGCGCCTCGCAGCGACGTGGCTGTACTTCTGCTCACCTTCATGCTCACGGTCGTGGTCGATCTGACCGTGGCCGTGCAGGTCGGAGTCGTCGCCGCGGCGCTCCTGTTCATGAAGCGGATGTCGGAGCTCACCGACGTCTCGGGGATCACGGGAAACGTCGTTGAGAACGAGGATGGCGATGTGACGTTTTCGAGAGGGCGGGCCGTGACCATCGATCGCGAGCCGATCCCGCCCGGAATCGAGATTTACGAAGTCCAGGGACCGTTCTTTTTCGGAGCCGCGGACAAGCTTCGCGAGGTCGTCGGCGGAATCGCGAAGCCTGCGAGGGTCGTCATCCTGCGGATGCGCCACGTGCCCGCGATCGACGCGACCGGGATGCACGCCCTCGAGCAGGTTCTCGACCGCTGCCGCGCCAGCGGCGGAGAGATGATCCTGGCGGAAGTCAGACCGGGCCCGCTGAGGACTCTGCTCGTCGCCGGAAAGCTCGAGAAGTTCGGGCGGCGGAACATCGCGCAGAGCATGACGAGCGCGATGCGCCGGGCCCGGAACATCGTAGGGGAGCGGCGCGAAGTGCTCGCTCCTTAGCGGAACTCAGCGGGGAAAGCTCGCGATCCGTTGCGCGACTTCTCGCTGGAACTTCCGCGTGGATCGATCCACCTTCTTGACGTAATCGCGCGTCTCCCGATAGGGCGGAACCCCACCGTAGACCCGAACCGTCCCCGGACCTGCGTTGTACGCAGCCAGCACCATGACCGGATCGTCGAACTGCTTCTGGAGATGTTTCAGGTAACGCGTGCCGGCGCGAATGTTCTGCACCGGATCCATCATGTCCGTGGTTCCCATCAGAGCCGCCGTGCTCGGGAGAAGCTGCATCAGACCGTGGGCGTTCTTGTTCGAGATCAGGCGGGGACGAAAGTCCGATTCCGTCTTCACGACCGCGGCGACCAGCTCTGGCGCCAGACCCTGGCTCCGGGCCTCGCGGTAAATGATCTCGCCGTACGGAACCTCCGATCGGAAGAACTCCTCGCGCACCTTCTCGATCATCAACGGATTCGGCAAGGCCAGCGACCTCCCGAAAGTCGTCATGTCCAGATCCTGAAGGAATGGGATCGCGCTGTTGACCCGATACCTCTCGGCCTGAAGGGCGGTGGCAGCCATGATGACCGCCTCGTCAGCGTCGGTTTTTTCCGAAAATGCGAGATCGAATGCATCGAGAGGATAGACCGCGCCGAACGCGGCCAGGGTCAGCCCGAGCAGAAGGTAGCGCCGCATGCGCACGCGGGCCCGTTTGAGCCTTCCGTGGGTCTGGCAGCTGCAGATCTGGCGGAAGTTCTCCGCGGTGACTCCAGCCGCGCGCTTTCGTTCTCGAGTACTGGCTTCGTTCATAACGTCTCCGGAGGGCTCGTGCGCAAAATCCGAACCAGGAGGCCCGTCATTTACGGATCAGTTGAAGCATCAAGAAGATACGGAAAGAGACGGGCGCACAACACGCTTTAAATAACTCTTTCCGGAGGATGCCCTGCCACCCGCGCCCGACCGCGATCCATCGCTGCGGCACCAGCACCGAGCGGCGCTCTTGTGAGGAGAGCCCAAGGGGTCCGATCGTTCAGCAATCATTCGAGGATGTAAATTCCCCGGCTCGGCCCAAACAGCCCAGCCTCCCGTCAACGCGCCCCCGGAGGGGCTTCGTCCAAGGTGGTGCGAGGGACGTTCATTGCATCACTGATACTCAGTTCACAGAAAAGACGGAGGAGCCGCCGCCCCTCGTCGTCCGCCTGCTCCCAGGATCGACAGAGCCGCTGAAGATCGTCACGGTCCTCGTTGATGGCGACGGTGAAGCCGGAATCGGGCTGTTCGGGCAGCCAGGCTCTCCTCTTTTTCCAGACGCCGTCCTCGAACGAATAGCAGATGAACTGGGCGTCGCGAGGGCGAAGAGTGTCGTCGAGATCGGGTGAGGCCGGATCGAGGTGCCGCTTGACCAGAAGGGCCGTGACCGAGGCGCTCAGAGCCCGGCGCAGAGCATCAGCCCCGAGGGTCCCTCCAGAGGTGAACAGGACTCCGCTGCGGAACTGATCTTCCGCGATCCGCTCGGTTCGGACGATCTGTGCCGCGAGCTCGATCGATTCACTGAACCAGGAGAAGTGAAGGGGTGCCTCGGTTCCGATCTCGAGGGGGGCGGAATGCTCGACTCTGGCGCCTGAAACGCCGATCTCGAGGATGTGCGCGGAGCGGGCGGCGAAGGAGGCGTCCACGGGCGAATCGAGGAGCAGCCGTTGAAACTCCCGACGCTCCGCCCTGCGGCCGGTCCCGGTCAATGATCCACCGTGAAGGCCTTCCCCGCGGCGAGGGCCGGCATCGGAGGCCCGAACAGAAATCCCTGCATCTGATCGCAGCGATGTTCCTTCAGGAACTCGTACTGGGAGGGCGACTCGACCGATTTCCCGATGATCCCGAGATCGAGCGCCCTCGCCGCGGCGATGATGGACGAGAGGATTGCAGCCTCGCGCTGCTTGAAGCCGTCGCTGAGCGAGCGCGAATCGATCTTGACCAGGTCGATGGGATAGCGCTGGAGATCACGAAATGCCGCCGTTCCGCCGCCGAAGTCGTCGATGATGAGATGGACGCCGAGACCCTTGAGCCGGGAGAGGATTTTCTTCGCCTGGGCGGGATCGCGCGAGGCGATCGCCTCGGTTACTTCCAGTCCAAGCAGCGACGGATCGAGAGAGCAGTCCGACAGCGCGCGCTCGACGATGGCCGGAAGATCGTCGGCATCGAACTGGCGGGCCGAAAGATTGACGGTGATCCGCATGGGGGAACCGTCGCCGGCCCAGGTTTGGGCCTGCCGGCAGGCCGACCGCAGCACCCATTCCCCGATCGGGAGCATCAGCCTCGAATCCTCGGCCACGGCGAGGAAGTCGGCCGGGCTCACCACCCCTCGGGAAGGGTCGTTCCAGCGGATGAGAGCCTCCATCTCGACCGGCCTCCGGGAGGCGGCCGAGATGATCGGCTGGTAGTAAACGACGAACTCCTCGCGCTCGAACGCCCTGCGGAGGTTGCTTTCGAGAGTGACCCGCTCGAGAAACAGCGAGTTGCTTTCCGGGGTGCAGAAGCTGTAGCCGTTACGCCCCGAGTTCTTGGCCCGGTACATTGCGCTGTCGGCGTTCTTCATCAATGTGTCGGGATCCTCGCCATCGCGCGGAAAGAGGGCGATGCCCATGCTCGCGCTGATGTAGAGTTGATGCTCCTCGAAGGCGAAGCGATGGGCGAGCTCGTCGAGGATCTTCCTGGCGATTCGCGCCGGATCATCCTCGTGGGCGATCTCCGAGAGCAGCACCGCGAACTCGTCGCCGCCGAGGCGGCCGACCGTATCGGAGGTCCGAGTCGACTCCTGCAGGCGCGAGGCGACGGCGTCGAGAAGCTGGTCGCCGACGGCGTGGCCCAGCGTGTCGTTGATGCGCTTGAAATGATCGAGGTCGATGTAGAGGACGGCGACGAGCCGCTTGAATCGTCGCGCGTGCGCCAGGGCGATCGTCAGCCGGTCCTGGAACAGCGTCCGGTTTGGAAGCCCGGTCAACTCATCGTGATAGGCGAGATAGGCGATGTGGTCTTCGACGCGCTTTCTTTCGGTCACGTCGCGCGCGTAGCTGACGATTTCCCGCGTCGCCTCCGTCGTGTCGCACGACGAGCTCATCTCCACCCACCTGGTGCGGCCGTCCCGGGTGATCGCCCGGTAGCTGAAAGCCCACGGAAACCGATCGCGGCAGACGCTGGCCAGATACTCCCGGATCGCAGCGTGGTCCTCAGTGTCGGTGAACTCGAAGATCGCGCGCCCCATGAGCTCTTCCCGCTGGTAGCCGAGCAGGGGGAACGCGGCACTGGACACGTAGAGAAACTCCCCCGCCTCGCTCATCCGGGTGATCAGGTCGGGAGAGGTTTCGACGATGTCGCGAAACTTCTGCATGTTGTCGGCGGACGCGCGTCCACCGCGTCGCCGGCGATCGGCACGGTAACCGAGCATCAGCGCCCCGGCAAGCAGAAGCGCCGCTGCAGAGCCCCACACAACGAGGGCTTCAAAGGGAATCGTCATCAGTTAACGCACCACCCGTTCGCGTGACCGGCTCAACGTGCATTTCGGTTACTCCGCCTCGATCTCGGGGACCCCGGCACGCACACGCACGTTCACCCCGCGAGGGGCTCCACTGGATTGGTTGGCGGAATCAATGATACCTCGGTGCGAAGGATTGCAGACCCCTTGTTTGTGGCGCATCGACGCCAATTTTCACCCGACGTAACGAACCGGTTCAGGCGATCCCGCGCCAGGCTCGATGATGCGTCATGAAGCGGTCAAACGACTCGGCCGGCAAAGGACGGCTGAACAGGTACCCCTGGAGTTTGTCGCATTCATTTGCCCGCAGAAACTCGAGCTGGCTCAGAGTCTCCACGCCTTCGGCCATGACCTGAAGACTCATGCTGTGGGCCATCGCGATCACGCCGGATACGATCTTCGCATCCTGCGGCGCGATCAGATCGCGTACGAACGACTGGTCGAGCTTGAGGGTGTCGACGGGAAATTGCTTGAGGTAGCTCAGCGAGGAATAGCCAGTTCCGAAGTCGTCGATCGCAACGCGGACTCCGAGCTCCTTCAACTCGTGCAGAGTCCGGATCGTTCGCTGGACGTCATGCATCGCACTCGTCTCGGTGATCTCGAGCTCGAGAAGGCGTGGAGGAAGCCTCGACTCTTCGAGAGCGAGGCGAATCGTATCGATCAGGTCGGGCTGCTGGAACTGGCGCGCGGAGAGGTTGACCGACACGACGAGGTCGACTCCCTTCTGACGCTGCCAGAATCTCGCCTGCCTGCATGCTTCTCGTACGACCCACCCGCCGATCGGTACGATGAGACCGGACACTTCCGCCGTGGGGATGAACTGGTCGGGAAGGATCGTCCCTTTTTCCGGATGGTTCCACCGCAGAAGAGCCTCGAGGCCGTAAATGCCGCCCGACTGGAGGTCGATCAGGGGCTGGTAGTAGAGCTCCAGCTCCTGATTGCGCATCGCGCGTCGCAGCCCGCTCTCGAGCTCGAGCAACTCGAGCGCTCGGGAGTTCATCGACGCCGTGTAGAACTGGTAACCATCCCCACCATGATGCTTGGCCCTGTACATCGCCGTATCGGAGTTCTTCACCAGGGCCTCGGCGTCTGCCCCGTCGTTCGGAAAGATCGCGATTCCGAGCGAGGCGGTCACGAACACCTCCCTTGCACCCAGCGGGAAAGGAGATGCGAGGACGTCCAGAATCTTGCGGGCGACCTTTCCGGCGTGCTCGGCATGGGCGAGCGCGTGGATCAGAATCGCGAACTCGTCACCGCCCAGACGAGCCACGGTGTCCTCGTCGCGAACCGTCTGCCGGATCCGATTCGCCGCCGTCTTGAGCAACTGGTCGCCCATCGTGTGTCCGAGAGAATCGTTGACCTGCTTGAACCGGTCGATGTCGAGGAAGAGAATCGCGAGCTTTCCCTGATGCCTGCTCGCATGGCTGATCGCGACGGCGAACCTGTCGAGAAACAGGGCTCGGTTCGGGAGCCCGGTGAGCGGATCGTGATAGGCGATGTGCTCGACCTGCGAGGCCGCCGTCAAGGCCGCCTGCCTCTCGTCCTCGAGAATGCTCATCCCCATCGCAACGGCCGCAGCCATCATCACCATCGAGTCGATGCCCGTCGACGCCATCGGCCAGGGGAACGCAACTCCCGCCGAGATGGCAACAAGCCCCGAGACGAATCGCAGCAGGGCGGCGACTCCCGCCACGAGGAACGGAATTGCGAGAAGCGCGTGCGTCGCATCCGAGTCACGGTGGCCGCGCAGCCTGTTTCCCGACCAGACCAGAGCGGCTCCAGTGAGCAGCGACTGGAGCTGGAGCGGAAGATCGATTCGATAGCGCGGCTCATCCGGAAGGATCAGAAGGAACAGCGCGAGGGCGAGCGAGCCCGCGGCGCAAGCGATCAGGAGCTTCCGGGCCCGCGCGAGCTCGAACCGTCTCCGGCTGGCGAGCTCCCACGCCCCCCAGCAGATCAGTGCCGCACTCGCCGCGCCGGCTCCTCCGAGAATCACGGAAATCAGGAACCGAAGAAGACCCGCTCCAGCAAATGCGGCTGGAAGAGAAGCGGCGACCGCAGCGGCGAGCCAGAACGCCGACATCGCGAGGAACGCACGCCCCCAGAGGAGAAGATCGTTCCTGGAGAATCGCCGATGGAGGAGGAAGATCGACAGCGCGAGAACGAGTGCGACGCAGCAGCGCGAGAGCAACGCAGCGATGACGTTGAGCTCAACGCCCATCGCGACCTCCCGCCCGGAAGGGTGGCCTCTTGCCGGCCAGACCCGCTGTGCCAGTCCGCATCAATCCCCGACCCCATCCCCCCGCGACTGGTTTGCGCACAATCCCCGCACGTTCCAGAAGGGAACGTCGCGCGTTCTGAATTGTACCAATGAAAATGGATGATTGAAATGATTACTATCCCGCCCTCGCAGCGCGGCCGTCAAAATCAGACATTGCGCCACCTGACCGAGCAGTCGAACAGCCGTGAGGGGAGATGCGCTGGGGTCAATCCGGATTCGTCGCCCAGACGGTCAGGTCGGTGATGAAACCGCGGTCGTCCATTTCCAGCATCGATGAGACCGCGTGCGCGATCTCGAGGGGACGAAGCTTTCGCTCGCTCGGCTTCCGCGCGCCTCCAGCCACCGAAAAGAACTCGGTCTGCACCTCGCTGGGGTTGACGAGCATGACCCTGATGTCGTGCTTGCGAAGCTCGGCGCGCCAGCATTCCGTCATTCCGCGAAGTGCGAACTTGCTGGCGACGTAGGCGGTGCCGCCGGCAAACCCGCGCTGGCCGGCGGTCGAGGCGACGTTGATGATGTTCCCGCGGACACCGTCCCTGATGAACGAGCGCGCGCATTGACGCGCCACGAGCATGGCTCCGCGTACGTTGGTAGCCCAGATCGAGTCCATGTCGGCCACGTCGAGCGCGGTGAGCTCGCTGAAAGAGCCGAACCCGGCGTTGTTGACGAGGACGTTCAAACCGCCCAGCTGCTCGTGGGCCTCGGCTACGAGCCGTTCCACATCGGTTTCCAGGGAAACGTCGGCCTCGATCGGGATCGCGCCGGTATCCTCCGCTGCAGCCTCCAGCCGCTTTCCATCGCGGCCGCAGATCGCAACGGCGGCACCACGCGCCACGAGATCACGCGCGACCTCCAATCCGATTCCGGAGCTCCCACCCGTGACGAGCACGCGAGCCTGGTCGAGTTTCACCGTTCACTCCTTTCAGTGGTTGCGTTGCCCCAGATAGTCGACTGCGAGATTCGAGAGGGTTCGGACACCGAGGAGCAGGCCCGATTCGTCGACCAGGAAAAGAGGCGAATGGTTCGAGGGCGCATCGGCCTGATTGATGCCTGGCGGCCGCGTCCCGACCCAGATGAAGAGTCCCGGTATCTCCTGCTGGAAGAACGAGAAATCCTCGGCTCCCAGGCTCGCCGATCCGCTGAGCACGCGGTCGTCCCCCGCCATGCGCCGAAGCGTCGGCAGCATTTGCTCGGCCAACTCGGGATTGTTCCATGTGACGGGATACCCGCGCGTGATTTTCACATCGGCGACCGCTCCCGAGCTTTCCGCGACCTTCTCGGCGGTGCGCCGGACCCGTTCGTGAATCTCGGTCCGCATTCCGGCATCGAGCGACCGGATCGTTCCCAGCATCTCCACCTCGTCGGGGATGATGTTGTTCCGCACTCCACCGTGGATACGGCCGATCGTGACGATCGACGGAGCGATGGTCGAGTCCAACTGCCGGCTCGGAATCGTTTGGAGCGCGAGAACGATCTGTGAAGAAACGACGATCGGGTCGACGCCGAGCCAGGGATACGCCCCGTGCGTCTGCCGGCCCCGGACCACGATCTCGAGGGTGTCGACTGCCGCCATCGCACCCTCCTTGCGATAGCCGATCGTCCCGACTTCATAACGCGATCCGATGTGCAGCCCGAAGATCGCCGACGGCGCGGGATCCCGGAGAACCCCTTCTTTCACCATCAGTTCGGCTCCACCCTCCTCGCCCTCGGGAGCCCCTTCTTCCGCCGGCTGGAAGATGAAGACGACCGTGCCCGGGATTACCTCCCGGATGCTCGCGAGGACCTGGGCGACTCCCATCAGGATCGCCACGTGCCCGTCGTGCCCGCACGCGTGCATCACGCCGACCTGTTCGCCGTTGTACTCCGCCCTCACCTTCGAGGCGAAGGGAACATCCGCTTCCTCAGTCACAGGGAGCGCATCCATGTCCGCGCGAAGCGCGACGACGTCCCCTGGAAGGCCTCCACGAAGAATCCCGACGACCCCGGTGTGCGCGATTCCGGTTCGAACCTCGAGGCCGAGGGCCCGGAGATGGTCCGCGACCAGCCCGGCGGTGCGCACTTCCCGATTGCCGAGCTCCGGATTCTCATGAATGTCGCGGCGCCATTCGATCACCTTCTGCTCGATCCCTCGCGCCCGCTCTTCGATCTGCTCCGCGACGGAGCTTCTGCTCCGAGATTCGATCATCGTTTCCTCTCCTGAAACCTGGGTGCCAGCCCCGAGCAACAACGTCGCCACAACCGCTTCCATCAGTCGCACAGGATCCCCCCTTCCGGGGCGCTCATGATACCCGCGGAGTTCGATCGATTCACAGGGCCGAAAAAGAAAGAGCGCCTTTGCGAGGCGCTCTTTCCACGAGACTGGCTTGGCGTCGGATCCTATTCGAGGAAGAACTCTTTTCCGAGGCCCTTCCGCATATCTTCGGAGAGAAGCTCGGAGAGGTCATCCACTGCGACTCCACCATCAAAGGCGGTGACCGGAACCGGGCCGGCCATCATCGCGCGGAGCCGTGCGCCGGCGTCTTCCATCCAGCGGCGGGCGATGCTCCCGGTCAGAAGGTTTCGGTCGACGGTCCGGAAATCCGGCGCGCTGACCTTGAGAAGCCATCCCTCACCGTAGGGGTCCTGCCGCGCAACGTTCGGCTCTTCGAGGACCTGCTCGTTGACGTCGACCACGACGCCTTCGACCGGGGAAACCAGCGCGTAGTGGTTGCCATCCGTGCCGAGCCCGAAGACCCTCTGTCCCTGACGGATCCACTGGCCGCGGGAGGGAAGCGTCACTTCCTTCAGAGCGCCGGCCACGCGAGCCACGAAATCATCCAGACCGACCCGCACCAGCTCGGGCGTTTCGGCCACTGCCCAGGTGTGTCCCGGGTGGTAGTGGAAATCAGGCTTGATATGGAATCCGCCCGCCACCAGTGAGAGCGGAGCCGGCTCGACCCGGCGGGGCTCGGCGACGATTGCTTCCACC